>JAHEBB010000216.1 GCA_024642575.1 Trueperaceae bacterium
GTACTTAACGTAACGGTTCTAGGCATTCCGTTTATCAGATCGCGACCACTGATTTCTCTAAAAGTGTTTTCTTCATTGGGGAGAAGCACAGCCGCGCCAATGGTACGTTTCACTTCTTCGGCAGTACGGTCACCAATCAGTAAGTTTTCTTTGCGGCGAACATAACGTACGATGTCATCATCTAAAACATTGCCAGCAACCTTGACTGAATCACTAACCACAATACCGCCCAGGCTAATAATAGCGACATCCGTCGTGCCCCCACCAATATCAACAATCATTGAGCCGATGGGGTCGGCAATATTAATACCTGCGCCAATGGCGGCCGCAATAGGCTCTTCGATGATAAAAGACTTTTTAGCGTTTAATTCATTGACTGCTTGAAGGACAGCACGTTTCTCAACTTCAGTGATACCACTGGGGACGCATACCATAATATTGGGGCGCAAGAAGCGACTGGGGCCGCGCAATACTTTGCTGACAAAAGCCCTGAGCATTTTTTCGGTTAACGAGTAATCGGCTATAACGCCATCCGCCATTGGGCGAACAGCTTGAATGCTGCCTGGAGTACGACCAATCATATTGTAGGCATCTTGACCTACAGCTTTAATTTCTTTGGTTTGTTTGTTGATAGCAATAACTGCCGGTTCACGCAAAACGATGCCGCGACCTTTAATAAAAACCCGAACATGGGTGGTTCCTAAATCAATACCAATCATCATTCACCTTACTTGGCTTTGCAAAATATAAAGACGGTTATTTAAGCCGAAAGGCCCTTTTCTCTCAAGCTCAAGTTTAACAGCTAAGTATGAGACATCTTTAGCTTAACATTTCAATGAAAAATCCACCAAGCGAAGCTCGAGCCCCAAAATGCAGTTTTTTCCACAAGGCTAATGGCGCTAAAAGCTAAACCTTTGAGTATAGCTCAAGTTCGGTTTCCCATGCATTCCCAGGATTAAGAGCTAGCGTAGGCCGCGGTGCTATACTGATGACTTTGTAAGATGCAAAAGCATCTTTTTTTTGACCAATCTAAGGCCTATTTTAGGTCAAGGAGGCACTTCTTTTGCAATCCTTAATTGTTCGTGGTGCACGTGAGCACAACTTAAAAAATGTTGATATTGAGCTTCCCAGAAATGCTTTTATTGTTTTTACAGGTGTTTCTGGCTCAGGCAAGTCAACCCTGGCATTTGATACGATTTATGCCGAGGGGCAGCGTCGTTATGTAGAAAGCTTGTCTGCGTATGCCAGACAATTTCTGGGTCTTATGGATAAGCCCGATGTTGACTCAATTGAAGGTTTAAGTCCCGCTATTAGCATTGACCAGAAGACGACCAGCCATAACCCACGCTCAACCGTGGGAACGGTCACGGAAATTCATGATTATTTGAGATTGCTTTTTTCGAGAGCTGGTACACCGCATTGCCCCATATGTGGGCGCGAAATTGAGCGGCAGTCTGCCAGTGAAATTGTTGACAGGATGTTTGAGCGCTTCCATGATCAAAAAGCCATGATTCTGGCACCTATGATAAGGGGTCGGAAGGGCGAATATAAGAAACTTTTTCAAGACCTAAAAAAAGAAGGCTTTGCACGCATCCGTATTGATGGCTTGGTGCAAACCTTAGATGAAGCGCTAAACAGTAACCTCGAGCGTTATGAAAAGCATGACATAGATCTGGTGATTGACCGAATCAGGATAAGCGCTGAAGACAGGGCGCGTACCGCGGAATCTGTGGAATTAGCTTTGCAACGTGGCGAAGGGCTTATGAAACTGTTCTTACCCGATCAGAATATGGATGAGCTTTTTAGCGAGCGCTTTGCCTGCCCCGAGCACGGTACGGCCCTTGAAGAGCTCGAGCCAAGAGCGTTTTCTTTTAATAGCCCTTATGGTGCCTGCCAAGTATGCACTGGCTTAGGTTTTAAGCAAGAGTTTGATCCTGAGCTGATTGTGCCAGACGAAGAGCTATCCATTAGTAAAGGGGCTATTGCGCCTTGGTCAACGGGTGGCTTAGACGGTGATAAGGTCTACTACTGGGACCGCTTAAGGGCACTGGCAGATCATTTTGGTTTTGATTTGAGTCTGCCCTGGAAAGACCTGGACCCTAAAGCCAAAGAGCTTGTTTTGCGGGGTACTGATCAACCTATTGAAGTGGTTTATACCCGATCAGGTCGGGAAACCATGCGTTTTAAAGCGGAGTTTGAAGGGGTCATTCCTAACCTTGAAAGGCGTCTTGCTGAGGCTAACAGTGATTATGCCAGAGAGAGACTGCAAGCCTATATGGCTATGCGCGCTTGCCCCTCATGTCAGGGTACCCGCTACAAGGCTGAGATTCTTGCGGTAACCGTTGATGGAAAAAATATTGCGCAGTTAAGCGGTATGACCGTGCTCGAGGCAAAAGAATTCTTTACGGCTCTTAATTTACCTGAGCCAGGGGGTAGCATTGCTCGCCCCATTATGCGTGAAGTCAATAACCGTTTAGGATTTCTTGAAAATGTGGGACTTGATTATCTCACGCTTGACCGCAGTGCTAATACCCTTTCAGGGGGCGAGGCGCAGCGCATTCGCCTGGCAACTCAGGTGGGTTCGGGTCTCACAGGCGTGCTGTATGTACTTGATGAACCTTCGATAGGTCTTCACCCCAGAGACAATGAGCGCCTGCTAAAAACGCTTTTGCATTTGCGTGATTTAGGCAACACCCTTATTGTGGTCGAGCACGATGAAGAAACTATGCGTGCAGCTGATTATATTGTTGACCTTGGCCCAGGTGCCGGGATACATGGGGGAGAAATAGTTGCTGCGGCTAGCCCAGCAGACCTGCTTAAAAACCCGCATTCTTTGACGGCTGCCTATTTACGTGGTGATAAAACCATTGAAGTGCCAAAGGGACGCCGCGATGGAAATGGCAAACGTTTGCGTATTGTTGGTGCAACAGAACATAATCTCAGAGACATAACGGTAGAAATTCCCCTTGGTACGTTGACCTGTATTACTGGGGCCTCAGGTTCCGGTAAGTCAACCCTGGTGCATAGTATCTTGCATGCTAGCCTTGCCAAGCAACTTTACCGTGCTAAAGAGATACCAGGTAGTCATAAGCGTATTGACGGCACTGAAAATATTGACAAGGTAATCGAAATTGACCAAAGCCCCATTGGTCGAACTCCGCGAAGTAATCCTGCCACTTATACCGGTATTTTTACCGAAATTCGCGATCTTTTCACGCGGGCACCTGAGTCTAGAAAACGTGGTTACAAAGCAGGGCGCTTTAGCTTTAATGTTAAAGGGGGCCGCTGTGAGGCCTGTAAAGGGGACGGTACGGTTAAGGTGGAAATGTACTTTTTGCCTGATATTTATGTGCCTTGTGAGGTCTGCAAAGGTAAACGCTACAATAAGGAGACGCTCGAGGTTAAAATTCGCGGAAAGTCGATTGCTGAAGTGCTCAATATGACAACCGACGAAGGGCTCGAGTTCTTTGAAAACATCCCTAATATTGCTCGAAAATTGCAACTGATGAAAGATGTTGGCTTGGGGTATATCAAAATTGGTCAACCAAGTCCAACCCTTTCAGGCGGTGAAGCTCAGCGTATCAAGCTTGCTTCAGAGCTGGGTAAACGCTCAACAGGTAAGACACTTTATATTCTTGATGAGCCAACCACAGGTTTACATTTTGAAGATACTAGGAAACTGCTTGATGTTTTACATCGGCTGGTCGAAGGTGGTAATACTTTAGTCGTGATTGAGCACAATATGGATGTCATTAAGACAGCTGACTGGATTATTGATTTAGGACCAGATGGAGGTGTGCGGGGCGGCACGATTGTCGCTGAGGGTAGCCCTGAAACGGTAGCTGCGCACCCGAAGAGTTCGACAGGGCATTATCTTAGGCAAATACCTGTGATTGCTTCGAGGTTAGGTAGCATGAGAGATGTGGCATAAGGTGCGCCTTATCCATCATTGAAACAGAATCTTTTAGCCCTACAGATGATTAAAGAACGCTTATACCTTCTGCGAGCTAGATTAAAGCGAGGGTATAAGCTTTTTTTCACTCGACTTCAAGCCTTACCGTTACTTGTTATAGTGGTCTTATGAGTGTATCCTCTCTGAGAGAGAAACCTTTATCCATGATTCGTACCCTACCAGCCCCACAAAATTTTATTATTGGCACCTTTATCTTCTTGGCTGCTTTGGTTTGTGTTTTGGCACCTATTCCTTTGCTTTACCGCAGCTTAGGTTTGCTCTTTGCAACCTATTTAGCCTTTAGTGTGGCAGGTACACCGCTTGCCTATCTGACGGCAATCATTAGCCCTTTGGCAGGTCTTATAGGGGGCGATCTCAATTGGCTGATATTGCTGCCGATTTTGCTGGCATCTCTTTTGCTGGCAGTGCTGGGGCTCGAGTTCGCTTGGCGTTATCCGGCTATGATTATTTCTCCGCTGTTATACATAGCACCGCAGTGGATAGGGCAATTTCTAGCCAAGCAAGACCTTTTTGCCATTTCCTTACCCTGGGAACCTGCTGATAGCTGGCTTAGTATCCATCTACTTGCTGCTGTAGCGGCTACCTTGATCGTTGTTTATATTGACCGAATGCGCGAAAGACGTGAGACCCGCCGTAAAGCCTAAATGCGAATTGTGAAAGCTAAGCTATACTATAAGGTGCAAGGTCGTTACACTAAAACTTAGTGTGAGGCGTTTTTTTTATAAACTGTTAAACTCTCCGCCTGTAAAGTTCTCGCTGACCTATTATCGGCGGTTTCACGCTTCTAGGCTAAACTTACTGGCTGCTGGCCTGGCTTATTATGCGGCTTTTTCTTTAGGGCCTTTAACTTTAATCTTAGCCGGGTTTTTAGGTGGGTTTTTGCGCTCGAGACCTGACCTGGCCAGCCAATACCAAGCGGCCTTTGTGGTACTCCTTGAGCAAGCCTTACCTTTTGAAGTTGACGTTGCTCGGATGGTGAGTCAGAGCTTTGACAACATTGTGAGTCAACTAAGTGATGGGGCGGTGTTTCGAAACCTCATATCATTTTTAACCTTGCTTTGGGCTAGTACCAACTTTTTTACCGTTTTACAATTGGCGCTCGAGCTTATCTTTGAAGTGCAAGTTGCCAGAAATTACTGGCGCAAACGCCTGGTTTCTCTATTTTTACTTGCCTCTGTGGCTATCGTAATTGCTTCTGAGGTGGTTGTTTTATTTGTCTCGTCACTGATTAACCGCCTGCTTACCTTGACACAGGTTGTCCTGGACAATCTTGGATTTTATTTACCCGCCTCGAGCTTTTCAGTGGGGCAAGGCTTATTTGCCGAACTTTTCCGCTTTGCTATTGCCATTACCGCTTTTAGTTTTTGTTTTCGCTATTTACCTAAGCGCTCGAGTGGTTGGTTAGCTGCGGTTCTCGGGGCAAGCTTTAGCGTGATTAGCATTCGCGTGGTTCAGGTTTTATTTGGCCATTATTTTAATCTCGAGCGCTTTTCGGTTATTTACGGCTTTGTTACCAGCTTATTGGTGATATTACTCTGGCTATACCTAAGCCTCCTGCTTTTTCTGATGGGTGCAGTTTTAACAGCGGTCATTACTGAACGAATAGCGCAACGCCTAGAGCCTAAAGACTTGCTTAGCTAAGGGTTTGCTGTGTTCTTAACTGCCAAGTAAAAGGGCTCGAGCCTGTTAACTATGCGCGATAATAGGGCACGGTTTAGCACCTTTAAGAAAGATTTGGGTGTAATGATTTTGCGGCTCTTTCTAAACCTGGAATGAGCCGGCAGCTAAGACAGAATGTACTAAAGATTAAGGAGAATTTATGGCAACTGTAGCAGATAGACTTGGCCTTTCAAAAGCGCAATTGGGTGACTTTTATGATTTGGAACCGCTCTATGCGCCCGAGGAAAAGCTGATTCGAGATAGTGTAAGAGAATTTGTAAAAGCAGAAATCTTGCCTCATATTGGTGAGTGGTGGCAAGAGGGATATTTTCCCCCAGAATTGCCTAAGAAGTTTGGTGAACTCGGTGTGCTCGGGGCAACACTCCCTGAGGAATATGGGGGTCTTGGCGCAAGTTATACGGCTTACGGACTGATAAACCGAGAGATTGAGTACGGTGACGCTGGTATGCGAAGCTTTGTGAGCGTGCAGTCTAGTCTGGTCATGTACCCTCTTTACACCTACGGTTCAGAAGCCTTGCGACAAAAATGGTTACCAAGACTTGCGACAGGGGAAGTAATTGGTTGTTTTGGTCTAACAGAGCCCGATGCTGGAAGTGACCCAGGTAGCATGCAAACCAGAGTCAAAAAAGTCGGCAATAATTATGTGATTAATGGCGTAAAGCGCTGGATAACCAGTGGCTCGAGGGCGCAGGTTGCTATTATTTGGGCAAAAAGTGAAGATGACGGCAAGGTTCATGGCTTTGCCCTAGATACTTCAACCCCAGGTTTTAAAGCTGTTGATATAAAAACCAAAGCCAGCATGCGTGCATCGGTAACCTCTGAACTTTACCTTGACGAAGTGGTTGTAACTGAAACAGATAAGCTTAATGTGGTAGGTCTAAAAGGGGCCTTATCTTGCTTAAATCAAGCGCGTTTTGGTATTGCCTGGGGGGTTTTAGGCGCAGGCTTTTATTGTCTTGAAGAAGCGGCAGCTTACGCTGAAGACAGACCCATTTTTGGGGTTCCTCTGGCCTCTAAGCAGATGATTCAAATGCGCCTTGCCGATATGCTTGCTGACCTGACCAAAGGGAGTCTTTTGGCTTTTCAATTGGCAAAGTTAAAAGAGCAAGGGAAAGATACGCCGCCTCGAGTCTCGTTAGCAAAGCGAGATAATGTGAGAGCTGCCCTTCAAGCTGCCAGAGCCGCCAGAGACATTTTAGGGGGTAATGGCATTACGACAGAATACGGTGCGATTCGTCATATGTTAAATCTGGAAACGGTTGCAACCTATGAAGGCACAGATACTGTTCACACCTTGATTTTAGGACGAACCATTACAGGACATAATGCTTTTTAAGTGATTTTGCAAGTATTGGCTAAATGGAAGTGGCAGGTATCATCTGGCTTTGAGTGAAGGTATCATCTCGTTGGCTGCATCCTGGTTTCGAGGTGTGACATGCTAGTTGACGCTTAAAATTTCAACGATAAGCTTAAACGATTAATTGGCTAAGGTAGTTTAAGAAGTGAGGCTCGAGCACACTCGAGCCTCACTTCTTTTGCAATTTCAAGAAGATTCGTTTTTGAGGACCGCCACACTTTTAGCACATGAGGTAAACTTTAATTGTGTCGGATCAAGTTTTAGACAAACCTAAAGCAAAATCAAATACCTGGCTTTATTATGTTGGCAAGTTTTTCGTTTGGCTCTTTGTCCATGTGCGCTTTGGCCTTAAAGTTATTGGAAAAGAAAACGTACCCAAAGAGGGTGGTGTATTGGTGGTCAGTAACCACCGTAGCAGCTTTGACCCTCCTGTCATAGGCTTGGCATTTCCTAGAGTAATGAGCTTTATGGCCAAAAAAGAATTGTTTAAGCAAGCTTTTTTGAAGTGGTTGTTTAGGCAACTGCAAGCTTTTCCTGTTGATCGCTCAGGTAATGCCTCGAGCGCCATTAAGGAGTCAATACGGCGGCTAAGAGGCGGTGCGGCAGTCCTGATTTTTGCCCAGGGTACCCGCAATGAGGGAGATGCAAAAGCCTTAGATGGTGCTGCATTTATTGCCCAAAGAGCTCAAATTGCCGTTTTACCTACGGCGATTTGGCAAGAGGGAAGACGCTTTGTAGTGAGGTTTGGCGAACCCATGCTTGCTGAAGGCTCGAGCCGTGAAGAAACGCGAGTCTTGACCGAAAAAATTATGGAGGAAGTAAATTTGCTCCTACCCCTTGACTACCGCCAGAAAAATATGCTTGAAGAAAAGTACTAAATACTGTCCTGGACTTGTTTTCTTTAAGAACACATGCTAAAGTGCTTCGAGCAATTGTAAGCATCAATACTTAAGGGCTATACGTGTCTCTTTGGCATCTTAGTATTGGGTTGCAAGAATGAATGGGTTTTTGGAGGGTTTTGTGGCAAAGCATAAAAGTGTCTCAAAGGCAGAGTTAATTGATGTGGTAGCAGATGAGACAGGTCTAACCAAAAAAGATGTCAAATTGGTCGTTGATACATTCTTAAATGATATTAAGACCCATCTTGATAAAAATATTAAAGTTCAATTGACAGGCTTTGGAACCTTTGAAATTCGTGAACGTAAAGAGCGGGTCGGTGTAAGACCTGGTACAACGGAACAAATCACCATCCCTGCCAGTAAATATCCAGCATTTAAACCAGGTAAAGATATGAAAGAAGTCGTTAAATAGGCAAAATCTGCTTTTGAAATTAGATTTTGGCTTCTTGAAGACGCAAGCCTTTAAATTCTAAATAGATAAGTTTGGTTTAGGCTGTTTTTAGCGCCTAAGTGATTTTATTTTTTTAGGGACAACATATCCAAGTTTTTCTAAACTGTGTTGTTCATTGTTTTTTTATTAGCTTAGCTAGCTTATTTGTGAGCCAAAACTATCCTAAACTGGCGATATGAGTTTATTAGATGTTATTGGGCCAGTTATGGTTGGGCCATCGAGCTCTCATACGGCAGGTGCTTGCCGTATTGCATTATTAGCTCGTCATATTTTATCTGCACAACCAGACCGTGCGGTTATAGAACTTCATGGCTCGTTTGCCAAAACGGGCAAGGGTCACGGAACCCATCAGGCTTTGGTTGCTGGGTTACTTGGGTTTTATCCTGACGATGCACGTATTCCAGAGGCGATTAATCTTGCCAAAGAGCTAGGGCTCGAGCCGCAATTTTTGGAAAAAGATTTGGGGGATGTTCACCCCAACACTGTTAGACTAAATCTTTCAAAAGCAAATGAAACCCTAAGTGTTACAGGCTCGAGCTTAGGAGGTGGTTTGGT
>JAHEBB010000217.1 GCA_024642575.1 Trueperaceae bacterium
CAATCTTCGACAGGGCAGACAAGTGAGCAAAGATTACAGCCAACACAATCATCTTCTCTAACAATAGGTAGGGGTTTAACACTACCTAGATAACTTTCTGGAAGAATCTTCGCCCCATTAACCGTCAAGTCAATGCACTGGTGAGCACCTTCGTCACAGGCAATATAGCAAAGGTTGCAGTTGATGCAGTTTTCGGGGTCAATTCGGGCAACGACCTTGTAACTCAGGTCAAAATTATTAAAGGCAGAATAACGAGGTACGGCTGCACCAATCACTTCGTTAATAGATTTTGCGCCTTTTTCATCTAGCCAGTTTGAAAGCCCATCCACCAAGTCATCAATAATGCGAAAACCATAGTGCATAACGGCGGTACAAACTTGTAAACTTGTCGCTCCCAAAAGTAAAAATTCAGCGGCGTCTCGCCAGGTTTGAATACCACCCATGCCTGATACGGGCACTTCAAAGCTGCGTATGGCGTCAATTTGCATGACTTCAGAAAGCATGCTTAGGGCAATAGGTTTTACGGCGGGACCTGCATAACCACCATGCCCACCTTTACCGCCTACATTGGGTTTTAATTCAAAGCTATCCAAATCAACGCCAATGACAGAATTAATCGTATTGATAAGTGAAATAGCATTGGCTTTGCCAGCAAGAGCAGCGATTGCTGGCGGTTTGATGTCGGTTATATTGGGCGTTAGTTTGACAATGACAGGAATACTTGCAGCACTTGTTACCCACTCAGTAATCATGGTGCAGTACTCAGGCACTTGACCTACCGCACTACCCATGCCGCGCTCACTCATACCGTGAGGACAACCATAGTTCAGCTCAATGGCATCTGCCCCTGTATCCTCAATTTTAGCAACAGCCTCCCGCCATGTTTTGGGGTCTGATTCAAACATAGCAGATACCACGACAGCTCGGTCGGGCCAGAGCTTTTTGACTTCAGCTATTTCTCTTAGATTTACCTCTAGAGGTCTATCTGAAATAAGCTCAATGTTATTGATAGCAACCAGCTTCTGACCACCAAATTCAAAGCCGCCATAACGTGAAGAAATATTTAAAACGGGGGTACCAATGGTTTTCCAGACTGCGCCACCCCATCCCTGTTCAAAGGCCTTGTTGATTTGGTAAGCACTATTGGTTGGGGGAGCAGAGGCAAGCCAGAATGGATTGGGAGTCTTGACACCTGCAAAATTTATAGAAAGATCAGCCATGAATTAAAGTACCTAGTACCCAGGCTTTAGTAATTAGTAAGAACTAAAAACCAAAGACCCAAAACCAGAAACCTTTCACCTCCTTTTTAACAATGGGTTGTTTCATTTACACGGGTTGTTTCATTTACTAAGGGCCTGATGAATGCTGTTGGCAGCAATTTTGCCATCTTCTACCGCCGTTACAGTCATAGCGTCACCCACGAGTCTGACGCAATCGCCTCCAGCAAAGACTTTAGGGTTAGATGTTTGCAACGCTTCTGTAACCTTGACATAGCCTTTTTCCGTCTCGAGCCCAAAAGCGCTATATAATTTAATAAGTTTTTCTTGTCCAATGGCTTTTATAACTTGATCGCAGTCAAGAATCCAGTCACTATCCGGTTTTGCAACGACTGATCGCCTCCCATCGCTACCTTTATCTGAAAGCTGCATAGACTGGCATTTTAGACCGCTGACTTGACCCTCTGTGCCAAGGATTTCTAGGGGTTGGGTTAAGAAGCGGAACTCAACACCTTCATTTTTAATGAATTCATATTCAAACTCATAAGCAGGCATTTCCTCTGCGGTGCGTCTATAAACAATGGTGACACGCTCTGCGCCAAGGCGTTTGGCTATCGTAGCAGCGTCTATGGCAGTGTTACCTGCACCAATAACGGCCACGTGTTTGCCAATGGGGAGCTCTTTAAGGCGCTCGAGCCCCTCTTTTTCGGCAAACTTACTGGCAGCAATAAATGCTAATGCCTCTGTTACACCTTCAAGGTTTTCACCTGCTATGCCAAGATTAGGCACATTGCCCATTCCTGCGGCAATAAACACGGCATCAAAGTCCTTAAGTAGAGCGTCTGAGCTAATATCTTTGCCAACCTCAGCCCCTGTTTTAACGGTTACACCTAGTTTTTCTATAAAGGCAACTTCTTCTAAAGCCACACGGATAGGCTCGCGCATAACAACAATGCCATAAGTGGAGAGACCACCAGGTAGCTGATTTTTCTCAAAAACCGTGGTTTCATAGCCAAGCTGTGCCAGTTCACCCGCACAACTTAAACCAGCAGGGCCAGCACCCACAATAGCCACGCTTTTACCATTTTTGACAGGAAGCTCAAACGGTTGAGCACCTTTCAGATAAAGATAATCCATGGCGTAGCGCTGAAGTTGACCTATTTGAATGGGTTTGTGGTCAGCGCCCAATACGCAAGCGCCTTCGCAAAGTTCTTCTACAGGGCAAACCCTTGAGCAGGTTGCAGCTAGAAGGTTGGCTTCAAGAATCGTTTTGGCTGAGCCTAAGACATTGTCAGTGGAGATCTTGCGAATAAACGTAGGAATATCGATACTGGTAGGACAAGCGGTAATGCAAGGTGCGTCAAAACAGTAAAGGCAGCGGGTGGCTTCTATGGTCGCTTCACGCTTGCTAAAGGGGGGCTTTAACTCACTAAATTGTTTCGTTAAGGCTTCTGTAGATAGCTGGGTAGTATTCATATATTTACTGGTGTAATGCCGAATCGGTTTTAGGTGAATAGGGTAGTCGAGCTGTGATGAACTTAAGGTAAGAGAACATTGTAAATCCGAAATTTAGAGATTTGCTTTGTGTTTTGAACGGTAGGTTTAACGTCATAATCCTCCTTGGTATATAGCAGAGTAAAACTAAAATGATAAGCTCATCACCCTTTCGCGTTTATCCCTTGGCTGACGATATCAGCAAACCATGTTATCTAAAGCAATCATACGTGGGTGGCTTTTGCTCTGTAAAGTAAATAGCCACTTTCTATAAGGGGTAAAAACTTAAAGCTCGAGCGTTGGAGGCTACCAGGCTCGAGCTTGTTGTCAATTTTAGAGTAGCTGATTATTTTACCTACTGTCAATACTAATTTAATTTATTGACTAGTTTTTAAACACCTCATTCAAAATATTGCCAATTATTTGAAGAAAAGAAATTTATAAATCTCTATTACGCATAAAAAGTAGCGACGAGATGTAACAGGTTTTAACGAGCCATATAGCTAAAAATTCCTGTCAAAAGCTCAGCCTAACGATAGTTTAAGTCCTTTGTAAGAATGACTTTACTACACTAATCCTTGGTCTATAGGACTAGTACCTGAATTTTTGTTTTTAGCTGCCTCGGGCGATGGCATAAAAACGATTTGAGGAGTTTTAAAACGAAACATATGCAACGGAAGTTCCTTGACAAAATATCCCTTCTAAGCAATAGGATTATTGCTTGTAGTTTTTTAAAGAAGGCTGCTTCCTGTATGCCCAGCTTTCAAAAATGCGCGTTATTTGTACCCCTTAATCATTCATCTATTGGAGGAATTAACGCATGAAACGACTAGAACGAAAACCTAAATGGGTTCTCTACGGGGTCTTAGTTCTGATATTGTTTGGTCTAAATGCTTGCCAAAGTAGTAGCAAAACACCAGACAGCCCCGACTATACAGATAATGACCCTGATTTATTAAGTCCCCTTGAAGCGCCAGGAGAACGGCAGATTGTACTTGTTCTCTATGATGATATTGAGCCGCCAGCTTTAAAAGCAACTCCCAACATTAAGCATGCGCCACAAGTATTTGCTGAAAAATCAAGTTCAGGACTTAATGTATTGCAAGCCTCTAGCTATTCCTATTCTGATGCTGCAAACATTTTTGCGCAACATGTCGCCAACCTGGTTCAAGGAACTGAAGGTCATTGGGCCGAAATAAGGCCTGTTTCCCAGTATCAAGCGGGAGACGCCTTTACGGTGAAGCATACTTTTTATGTAGGGAGTACCTACGATCAGCCCATTCCAGATGCCTTGGTTAGTGACATTATGGCAGGTGCTAGTTTAACTTGGCTAAGCTACAACATTTGGGCGCTTGACAAGCCTGAACTCAATGCCAGCCTCGAGCAACTTGGCTTACAATACAATGATCTTTTAGAAGCTTCAACACCTGCTCAAATTGCCTCAACGTATAATACTGTCGAATACAACAATTATGACTTTAAAAAAGAGCTCGAGCCTATGGATATCGTAGATATGACGGTTGATGAGACCGCCGTTCAGGTTTATGCCTGGGCAAAGAACTCAACGGGTGAGCGCATTCCCTATGCCATGAAGACAGGCAATTTTTGGTATATCGCTGATAATCCCTTTATTTATGTTTACGAGCGTGATCGCTACCTCGTATTTGCAGATTTGGTACCCCTAATGTTAGGCGTCGATGTTTCATGCCAGCCAAGGGCAATTATCCGTGTAGAAGATGTCAGCCCCAATGCCAGTGCGACAGAATTGGCCACGGTATTTAACATCCTTGATGAAGAAAAAATTCCCTTTGGCATTGCCACCATCCCTGTCTATGAGAATCAAGCAGATCAGCTCGAGCTCAAATGGAGTGATAACCCAGCTGCCTTAGCTGAAATGCTTAAAGCCCAGTCTGGTTATGGTCAGATACTGCAACACGGCTATACCCATACTTATGAAGGTTTACTCAATCCTTCAGGTGAGTCGGGTAATGACTGGGAATTTTGGAATATAAATACTGATGCGCCAATAACTGAACTTACTCCAGAACTTGCTTTGCAGCGTGTTAAAGATGGTCGAGATGAGCTTTTAAGTTATGGTCTTTGGCCCAGAGCTTGGGTAACACCTCACTACGCCGCTGACCCTAGCTATTACAGTGAATTTAAAAATGCCTTCTGGCGCTTTTACGAGAGACGCACACTCAAGTCAGGAAATACCGTTGTCGGGCAGTTTTTTCCTTATCCGATTAGAGATATCAACGATCGAGGGCTAATCTTACCCGAAAATACCAATTACATTTCTGAAACCAATCTTCTACCAGACATTCTAGAAACTGCCAGAGCCAATCTAGCAATGCGCTGCCCTTGGATTGGTACCTTTTTCCATCCCTTTTTACTCGATCCTGATTACACAGAAGTCAATGCCGTCAGCCCTGCGGAACTTAAGCAATTTTTTGCCGATGTACGCGCTCTTGGCTATACCTATGTTAGCCCTACCAGTGTTCGTAGGAACCCTGTCCGATGAAACCTGTACCGGGTAGTAGGTTTTTAGGTTTGGCATTTAAAAGACTATGGGGACTATTTTTCATTAGTTTGGTTGCGCTCATGGCTTGTTCGCAAACCCCAAGCCCTAAGGTCACTGTTGTTCCTTCGGGTTTAACGGCAGAATATTTTGCAAACGCTGATTTTACGGGCGTAAGCAAGGCTCGAGTTGATAGCCGAATACAATTCGACTGGCAAGAAGTTTCACCTGTCAAAGGTATATTGCCGGGTCAGTTTAGTGTTCGCTGGCAAGGCTATTTGCTTCCTAAGCAGTCTGAGATTGTCATGCCTATTATTCAGGCAGAAGGTAAGGCAAGGCTCTGGATTGAAGGAAAAGAAATAAATTCGGGTGAGAGTATTGATTTACAAGCCAATCGTAGTTATGCTCTTAAGCTCGAGTTTTCTAAAACTGAAAAGAATGCCAGTATTAGTCTTTCCTGGCAACGGGGCATTTCTGAAGCTGAGGTAATAGCTCAAAAATATTTTGAACCTCTAGCTGCATCCCTAGTACTTACCCCTATATCTGGGGTTATTAAAGGGGAAAACCTGCTGATCAATGCTGACTTTGAGGGTAATGAGGGTGGCTGGTTAAGCTATGGCGGGCAGGTTCAGGCTGTAGCCAGCAATCTAATCGCCTCCAAGACTTCGCTATCCTTAAGTAACTGGGCATGGGTTCAACAGGATTTGCCTGTTAGTGATATTGAAATTGGAACAGCATATACGCTTTTTGGTTTTGCCAAGGCTGACCCAGGGGCAACATGTACCTTTGCAGTTGTTGGGGGATCTGATAGTGGAAAATTGTTTGAGGAAAAAGTTCAATTTACCAGTCAGGATTGGCTTGATAAAGAAATTAATTTAATCATTCCAGAAACGTCGGTCTGGCTTTCTGTTTATATGAGCAGTGAAGCAGAAGCTTGTCAATTTGATGATTTTAGCCTGGTTGCAGGGGATACCAACCCCTCGGCACCACCTTCCTTACCCATAACACCTCAGTCCCCATTAACAAACGGGGATTTTGAGGCTGATTTAAGTCGGTGGAGTATTTACGGTGGCTCAGCAACTGTAGTAAACCCAGGACAAAATGGCATAGGTAAAGCCCTGCAAATGACAGCCTATACTTGGGTACAACAAGACTTGATCTCTGCTAAATATATTCCTGGCGCTAACTATAAAGTCTCAGGTTTTGGAAAGTCTGATGGTTCTGCAAGCTGCAAGCTTGGTTATGTTGTTGCGAGCGCAAGTGCAACCCTGGTTGATGAGAGTTTAGTTTTTACCTCTACAAGTTGGCAAGAGAAAAGTGTCATTGTAACTGTGCCAGCAAACTTTGCCTGGACTGCTATTTACTTTAGTACCGCTGAAAATGGCTGTCAGTTTGATACCATTAAACTTGAAAAGCAGTAAAAACCTAAAAGATTTCGGAGAATGAAGGGCTCGAGCGACCTTGGGCTCTTTATTTTATTGTTCTATAAAGCAAACTAACACGCATAGCAAAGCTAAGGTGAAGGGGTTAGGCTAGTTTTTAAGCCAATATCTCGAAGGACTATTTTTCGAGTTAAAACCCTGCTCTGACTTAGCTTGGAGCAGGTACGCGCTTTGCTGGTCTAAAACTTATGTCTTCCCATTCACCTTCTTCAAGGATTTCAAGGGCAGGGTTTTTGTTTAGAAACATGTTTTTTATTTCTTGCACTAAATCATCAGGCGTTGAAGCGGCAGATGTAATACCCACAGAATTAATTCCCTCTAACCATGCTTCTTTGATATCTGCTCTGCTTTCTATGCGTTTAGCGTTTTTCATGAGATCTTCAGCAAGCTCAACAAGGCGCATGCCATTCGAACTATAATGACTTGAAACGACTAAAAATAAATCAACTTTTGCAGCTATTGCCTTAACCGCATCTTGTCGATTTTTGGTTGCGTAGCAAAGATCATCACGCGGTGGAACGTGAAGGTTAGGAAAGCGTTCCTTTAGGATACTTATGGTTGTATAGACATCATCAACACTCAAGGTAGTTTGGGTTAGAACCACTACTTTTTCAGGATTGGGTACGGTCACAAATTTTGGATCGGCTAAATTAGGGTCTTGTTTACGGTTTCCTACCACACTAACAACCGTTGTATGTTCGGGAGCTTCACCTTTTGTCCCAATAACCTCTTGGTGTTGGCTCGAGTCTCCAATGAGCAAGATATGATAACCTTCGCTGGCATATCTTTTTGCTTCAGAATGCACTTTGGTAACAAGGGGACAGGTGGCATCGATTGTTGATAGTCTTAGCTGATTAGCTTTTTCCCTGACGACTGGGCTAATTCCGTGGGCAGAAAAAACGACCGTATCAGAAAAACGATTTCCCTGACGCTCGAGCCCAGATCTTACCGCTTCAAGCTCAGCAAGGTCTTCTACAAAATGGACACCATGCTTTTCTGTGAGTCGCTCGACAACCGTATCGTTATGAACAATGGCGTGGTAAACCGCCAAGTCACCTTCTTTAGTTTCTTTTAACTTTTCAGCAAAAGTTTCAACGGCCTCAATTGCCATGACCACACCTGCGCAATATCCGCGCGGTTTGGCAAGGTAAAGTTTTTTAACCATGTAACTATCATACGGCTTCTCTTTCTTGGTTTTCGTAAGCAACGTTTTGATTGAAGGGTGGATTCAAATACCTGAAAGAGAAAGGGGATATACTAGGATGTTACACTAAATAGGGAGGTAACATTATGTGGCCATTTGGAAAGTCAACTCAAGCAAGAGTTGAGGAAGCTCTCAAAGAACAAGCACAACTCAAAGGATTAAAACTTGCGGTAGATGTTAAAAAGAATGTTGCAGTTATATCAGGTGAGGTACCTACAGAAGGTCATAAGAGCCTTGTCAGTAGTGTAGCCTCAACAATCAACGGTATAAAAAGCGTTGATGTAAACGCCATTAAGGTAGCGGCCCAGGCAGCCTCTTCAGCACCTGCTGCTTCGCCTGCATCTGCGCAAACGCCAACTGCTCCTAGTACACCTGCACCTACCCCAACAACTGCTTCATCAGCACCTGCTGCAAGCTCGAGCCCTGCTACCCCAGCCCCTATAGCGGAGGATCCTAGCGCCAAAGCCAAAGCCGCTTATGCCAAAATTAGAGGCGAGGCAAGTTTGGCAAATAACCCATTGGATGTCCTGCAAAAAGGCAGCACGATTGTACTTAGAGGTGCTGTTGATTCTGACGCAGAATATAACAAGGCCAAAGAATTAGCTGCTAGCGTTGCTGGCGTGACTGGCGTAGATACCAGTGGCTTGCAAGTTATTCAAAATGCTTCTCAATTAAACTCAACCGATGATGACGGAGACATTGTTTACACCGTTAAATCAGGGGATACCTTAAGCCATATAGCTCTGCACTATTACGGTGATGCAGGTCGTAAATGGTATATGAAAATAGCAGAAGCAAATAATATTGCCGATCCAAATAAAATTTTTGTGGGTCAAAAATTAAAAATTCCTGGTACTACTGCAGGCCCAGACCAAGTAGCTTAGTATTTGTAATGCAAAAAAGGATTGGCTCGAGCCAATCCTTTTCTTTTTGTACCTAAAAAATATGTTTGAACCTCTTATACTCTTTCCGTTTAATTCCTTAAGAATTAAATGCGATCTTTGATCGTTGAAAACAA
>JAHEBB010000728.1 GCA_024642575.1 Trueperaceae bacterium
GTGCCATTTTTTAAGAATTGGACACTACTTAGGGTGCCACCTGAGGCAGTTGCGGTTAGCGTAATTGAACCCACGGCTGTAACATTGGTGCTCGAGCTAGAAAGGCTTACACTAAACCCGCCACCACCGCCACCCGATGTACCACAAGCAATCATGCTAGTTACAAGCAAAAACGCTAGTAAAATTTGTAAGTGTAGCTTGATTTTAAACATTTGACTCCTTATAAATAACGATAAATGAAATGGGTCAAAGCTCTGAAAATCAAAAGCTTTGAATGGCCAGTAGAGATCACATTTTCTCAAGTAAAACTTGTCATAAGCGCTCCCTTCAATGCTCCCACTTGACGCCAACTATCATTAGAAAAATGCTGTCACATGGGCGTCACATGTTTTAGCTTTAGGGTTCAACCAGAATAGTTCCTTCCATGGATGGATGAATTTCACAGTGAAAGGGAATCGTAGCCGCGGTATCAAAGCTTATAGAGGCGCTAGACCCTTGAGGCAATTCACCCGTATCAAAACGGACAGGAGCATTAAAAAGTGCGGTAGCTGTGTGTGGCACGCCGTCTACATTTTTAAAAACCAAACGTGTTCCAACCTTGACCTTGCAGGAGGCGGGGGAAAATTTAAAGTTTTCTATAAGAATCGTGTCTGGGCAAGTTGCTATATTAGAATCTACTTGGCTCGAGCCCTGAGCTTCAGTCGCTTTTGGCGCACAAGCAGCAAGTAGCAGTAATAGTAAAAGAATACCTATTCGAATCATCGTTTTCTCCAAGGATTTTTGATTGAGGGAGCACCTATGGTTACTCCCTCACAGACTGATTTAACTAAAATTCGCAGGCATCAAACCCTAAGGGAATATCAAAAGTTTGCGTGCTGGCATCTATCGACAAAAGGAAACTAATCAAATCTTGTTTTTGCGCTGCCGCATCCCCTGTGGTTAAAAACACGGGATTGCCGGCTTGCAAGTGGGCTGTCCATTTGGGGTCACTAAAGAGAGCCTCTAAAGAAGTGGCTTGCCCATGATGCAAATAGGGTGCACCCAGGGCAAGACCGAAGAGGGATGGCACATTAAATCCGCCACGACCTTGGGCACGTTTACCGTCTGCTTTTCGCTCGAGCGCATCGGTTGCAGCCAGGTCACCAGGAACACCAAAGGTTCCAATACTGCGTAGAACGCAAGCAACCTGTTTAGGCCCAATTGCTTCTGCTTCAGGTGGGCCCCCAAAGGTATCGGTAATCACGGGTTGCGGCGCAATCTGAGTACTGTGGAAGTTAAAACTGCTAGGAATCAGCGTTGAAGAAAGATCAAATTTTGCGCTTCCCAAAGCAGTATTTACTTCAGTCGATGGGTTAAAACTTAGTTTTGAAACCGTCCAACCCAAGCCTCCGTGACAGGTTACACAACTACCATTGTTTGCACTGCTGCTGGCTACTCCAAAGAGCGCAGCGCCACGTAAGACGGACGCCGTATCTAAGGTTTGCAGCGCTTTTGGCGGCCGAATCGTTTTAATAAACGCTTCAATATCATTCCAGTCCTTGGTGCAACTAGGCACAGTTGTATCCTGCGCTTCACGTACAGGCTGGTCAAGGTTTCCGCCAAGCTGGATTTGCCGTTCCTCGAGGGGGTCACCACAACCATCTGTCGTTACAGCCCCAAGCCCACCCGAAACATCGCGAGTATTTCTTTCAAAATCGTGAACCTCTTCAAAAATACCTGTCCAGTTAAAAATGCGCTGAATTTGCTGACCTGGAGCATGTGAAAAAGAACCATCCAGAGAAATGGTTTGCCTTGGCCCCGCAGCAAAAGACCAGGTAATATTGTCAGATAAACCATCAGGGTGGCAACTACCACAGCTTGACCAGGCTTCACGTGACCAACGGGCACGTCCTGTAAAGAAAAATCTGCGACCTTTGTTAACTGATGCTGCTTCGTTTATAGGAGGGTCAGAAGCAGGCACGGTACGCTCGAGCACCTGTCTTGAAAGATCAAGCACCCCAAGTTGCCGACTGACCCAGCAATTTACATAGGCCCTAGGTGCATTATGTGAGGTAACAATGCCTGTAGGATTGAGACAGCCAGCATTTGAGCCCGAAGGCGCGGCACCAATATCAATTTGGATGTTAAATTGCGAACCCAATATGGCACCTTGCGCCGCGTCAAAAGTCACCCTTTGCACTGCGTCTCCCCCACGCGATAAAACATAGGCAACATTTGATGTGCCAATGAAATCAATATCGACAATATCTGCCAGGAAAAAACGCCCTTGCCGATCATTTTCTGCCGGAATGGCGTCGCCAACTTTTCGGGCTAGATTCAGGGTGCCCGTAGTAGACTTATCTTCTTGCATACTTGTAATGTCAGCAACATAGAGCACAGGAAAAACATTGCCGTTAAATTTGGGGGGACCCGCAGGAGACGCCGAGAT
>JAHEBB010000729.1 GCA_024642575.1 Trueperaceae bacterium
ACTGGGGGCATGACCAGTCAGGGTTTTAGCAGTTTGGGCATCTGGGCAAGGCTATTTGACCTTAGCTGGCATTTGATAATTCCAACGATTGTGGTAACTATGTCGAGCCTGGCTTTTACCAGTCGCATTATGCGCGGTGAAATGCTCGAGGTTTTAGGGCAAGACTATATTCGTACAGCCAAAGCTAAAGGGCTTTCAGAAACGAGCGTTAACTATAAACACGCCTTGCGCAATGCCATTTTGGTGATTGTAGCCACGATTGGTGGCACGCTACCTGGGCTTATCAGTGGCGCAGGAACCATCGAATTTGTTATGCGCTGGCCTGGGATTACTCCTTTATTTATTAGTTCTATTTTTGCGCAAGATGTTTATGTGATTATGGCGCTGCTCACGCTTTTGGTTATTTTACTGATGGTTGGCAATTTGTTTTCAGATATTGCGCTCGCACTGATTGACCCGAGAATCAGGTATTAGATGGTAGCAGCGAGAAAATCAAATTCACTAAAATCAAGGTCTAAACGAGTGGAAGGCTCGAGCCTATCCTCTATTGCCTGGAGGCAGTTTCGCAAACACCCCTTAGCCAGAGTTTCACTTAGTGTTTTAGGCGTTCTTTATTTGCTGGCTGCCTTTGCCGATTTTTTAGCACCTTACCCTGAGCGCTTTATTAGTGCCAGCAGCACCTTTCAACCGCCCAACCACATTCGCTTTATAGGTGAAGATGGCAAACCCACCTGGCCTTATCTTCACCCTATGAAAAAGGAACTTGATCTCACCACTTTTGCAAACATCTGGCAAGAAGATACCAGCATCCGTTACCCTATTGCCCTCTTTGTAACACGCCCTGCCCAGCGCGACCTTTATGTGCCCTTTCCCCTTAATCTCATTCCTAAAGCTTTGCGCCAAGCCCTAGGCTTAAAACCATTTGCCAGCTTGCATCTTTTTGGCGTAGCTGACCCAAATGACAAGGTAAAACTTTATCTCTGGGGTTCCGATGATTTGGGCGGAGATGTTTACGGCAAAATTTTGTTTGGCGCGCGCATTAGCTTAACTATTGGCATATTGGCAGCCCTTGTTTCCACCCTGCTTGGCATGCTCATGGGTGGCCTTGCCGGGTTTTATGGCGGGCTTGTAGATGAGCTTATTATGCGACTCGTCGAAGCCCTATCAGCCATTCCAAGTTTGTTTTTACTCCTGACTTTATCCGCCATTTTTTACCCGCTCAATTTGCCCTCTGGCGTGGTTTTTCCGCTCATTATTGTGGCGCTTTCACTGATTGGCTGGGGTGGTATTGCCAGAACCATACGCGGACAAATTTTAAGTCTTAAAGAGCGTGATTTTGTGCAAGCTGCCAAGGCACTTGGTGCCAATGATTTAAGGGTTATTAATAGGCATTTGTTACCGCAGACCTTAAGTTTTATCATTGTAAACTCGAGCCTAACCATTCCAGGATTTATCGTGACTGAGGCCGTTTTAAGCTTTTTTGGATTGGGTATTCAGCCACCTGCCACCAGCTGGGGTCTTATGCTCAATACCGCTCAGGCATTTGCAGGCGTTACAGGTTTAACTGAGCGTTGGTGGATATTTTTACCCGGTCTTTTTATTTTTGTTTCGGTACTAACCTGGAATCTACTGGGCGATGGTTTAAGAGATGCCTTTGACCCAAGAAGCCGCAAGTAACTCAAACAGCCGATCAACCAACCCATCAATCCTGTCGGCTAAGCTTTGAGCATCAGCCTGACTGAGAATGCTGGAAACATCATCAACCATAGATTTAGGTTTGAGTGTTAATTTTTCAGCATACAGTAGTTGTCTTTTTTCCCCAGGATGCAGTTCCTTTAACCATTTTACAAAGTTTAAAGTTTACGAATGGCTTTTGCCGACCAAACTCCTAAAATTAGCAAAATCAGCATTATTAGGGTCATTAGATAGAGGTAGGTCTGAACGGGCAAAACCCAACTTATGCTGTAGCGCCCAGAGTAGCGCAGCAGTTTGATACAGAGAAAGCTTACCGCCCCCCCTAAAGCCAGGCTGAAAAGACTTGCAGCTACAGCTCTAATAAGCATTTGACCCATAAAAAGTTTAAGTATAAATACTTGGCTTGCACCCAAATGGCTCAGCAAACGCATTTTTTTCTTTAGGGCAAAGAGTTTTTCTTTGCCCACGCTGGCAAAACCCAGTAGTGCAATCAAGATAAACACCAGACTCAAAACCTGCCCCAGTCTAAAAGAATTGGCTATGACTGAAGCAGCCTTTGCAGCAATGCTACTGGCAGGAATGACATCTATCAGGTATTTAACCCCCAAGTTAGTCTTGATTTGCGCCATAACCGTTTCTTGACTGACGCCCTTAGCCAAAACAAGGGAATAATAATCAACCACGTGGTATCGCCAATCAGCCTCAAAGTGGCTGCGATCAATATAGACGC
>JAHEBB010000730.1 GCA_024642575.1 Trueperaceae bacterium
AAGCTTTTTAATTCTATTGATCACATTCACACTGAACTTACAGCTCTTCTCCAGCAGTTCAGTCAAGACAAAGAACAACTTCAACTTCTCACTAACTTTCCCTGGTGGTGGTTTGCTATTACTCATCTAAACTATGACTTTTTTTATTCAGGTTAGTATTAGACCTTAAAAAAGCTGTCTTTTCTGTCCTTGCTTCTTTTGCTCCTATTAGCGAGCAATGTTAACTTGGTTGTACTTAGTTAAGCATAAAGGGGGTTTGAGAGCTTCAAAGGGATGATTAAATAAAACAGCCTGAATCCCCATTTTCAGCTATCCTAAGTTAAATGTTAGAGGAAATGGTTAAGGTAATAAGCTATTTTGATAAGCAAGTCTGATAAAGCTCGACAAGTTGCTTGGCACTTTCCAGTGTGTCATGCTTTCTTGCCCCTTGTAAGGCCTTAACCTGAAAGGTTTTAAGCTTAGTTGGATTATCTAGTAGCTCAGCTAACTTCTGAGCTAAGTTTTCAGGTGCGTTAAGATCATAAGTAAGACCGCAAGCCTCATCTTCAACCATTTCTGAAAGGGCGCTCGAGCCTATTTTGGCAGCAATGATGGCACATGCTTGGGACATAGCCTCAAGGCTAGCGATATTTTGTAATTCAATAGGAGAAGGCATAATAAAAATATCTGTAGCGGCTAAGAGTTCAAACTTTTCCTCGTTTGAAATAAATCCAACAAAGTTAACGTAGGCACTTAGGCCTTTGTCTTTTACTTGCTTTTCTAGCTCTTGTTTCATGGGCCCTGAGCCAGCGATGACCAAAAGAATATCTTGCCTTAGGAGACTAAGGTGCTGAATAATTTCTAAAAGCCCTTCAGGGCGTTTTTCAGAGGCCAATCGACCAACATAACTTAGTAAAAACTGTTTGCTAGACCCTAAATAGGCTTGCTGCTTCTGCTTTTTGGCAAGGGGATCCATTTCAGGGACTACAGTCCATCTTAGGCCATTTGAGACAGCATAGCTCGGTTTGGTGGAAAACTGAGATGCCATACGTGCGGCATAGGGAGTAGGCGCAACCATCAAATCAACTTGGCTAAAAAAAAATTTGAACCAGAGTCGTATACCTCTACTAACCAAAAACTTTGAAATCCCCTGAAAATGTATGGTGGCGGTTTCCTCTTGAGTATGGATACCTAAAACAATAGGTTTTTGCCTCAATTTGGCTAGCCACATTGCAACGAGTCCAAAAAGAGCTGGGTTATTAATATGCAAAATATCAGCCCAATTAAGCAAGTTTTGCAGTTTAATAAGATCAGGTAGCGCAAAATGCATCTGAAAATTTTTGAACCTTAAGACTGGAACGCGTTCAATGACTAGACCTTCTGGAGTGAGGCTGGGTTTAACCTCTTCACCAGCTAAGACCCGAACCTTATTTCCAAGTTTGAGCAGAGCTTCAATATGCCCTTCAGCAGCAACTGCTTGCCCCCCATAACCTGGATATAAGTCATCTGTAATGTAAGCGATTTTCATAAAGCCATGATACGCTTCTCTTTTAGGAAGTAGGGCTAAGCGCGATAAATTAGAAGTTAATATTTCGTTTGAAGTTACGTCCAAAAGAATTACTTAGCATAACAGATGTTCGCTGACACGATTTTTAAGAAGATAAGTTTTTTTGCGAGCCCTGAGTTTAGATGGAGACTCCCGCTGATTGCCCTAGTTTTTTCTGTTTCCAAACAAATTCCACTAATTTTTGAAATGCTAAACTGCTAAATTGAGGATAGTTGAATGTTGAATAAAATTGCCTATATAGCCACTACCTATCCACGTTGGGTACTGGTGTTTTGGGTTTGTTTATTTTTGGGTAGTATTCCTTTTGCTCTCCATACAGGTGATGTTTTAAGTTCTGATCCGGGTTTAGCACCTGGGAGCAAGGCAATTGAATTTAATAAGCTAATTAAAGAACAATTTGGTGAACAGCAAAATTATCAACTTGCCCTTACTGCCACCTCTCAAACTAATACCTTAGGTAGTAATGTTTTACAAAACACTTTTAATGATTTAAGTAAGAGTATAGGCGGCCTAAACTTTGTTGGAAAAGTAGAAACAGCGGAAAATCAACCGCTTATTCCTGAATTTTCGCCAGAGCGGAATGAAAGTGTCGCCCTTATTGAGGTAACGACCGAAGATAGACAAAAAGGTATTGAGGTAGCAGAGTCCATTAATAAGCTTTTACCAAAAAGTGGGCCTCTTAATTATTCTCTCACCGGCGGACCAGCTATTGAGCTCGAGTTGCAAAAGATTAGTGAAGAAGATACGAGTAGATCAGAAGCTTTAGGGCTTAGTGTTAGCTTACTGGTTTTACTGGTGGTGTTTGGCGCAGTTGTGGCAGCAAGTCTGCCTCTAATTGTAGCTATTATGTCGATTAGTATTTCATTGGGTGTCTT
>JAHEBB010000218.1 GCA_024642575.1 Trueperaceae bacterium
GCAAAGACCTCATCAATATGAGTCTTGGTGGACCTTTACCAAGTACCGTTTTAGAGCATGCCTTAGAACTTATTGAATCAGGCATTACCGTCATAACATCAAACGGCAATTCCCCCTTCTCTGCTAGCCATTTTCCTGCCTCTTACTCATCTGGCGGCACGACACCGGGTCCCCTTGATAATGTGATTGCTGTCTCAGCCGTTGGCTTTGCCAATAATGCCTGGCGCATTGCTGGTTTTAATACCAGAGGAGCAGACTTATTTGCACCTGGCGTCGATGTTTGCGTGACGACCGCAACAACTATTCGCTGTGACCCACTTGCGCCTGCTGCGCCAGAAAATTTAGGTTTAACCGGCTCGTCGTTTGCCGCCCCTGTCATGACGGCAATGGCAGCGCTTTACCTGGATAGCTCGAGCCAGAACTTACAGCCTGCTGACATACGCGGCTGTCTAACCGCAAGTGCGCTTTTAAACCCCAATTTAAGCCGCATGGCTTGGTTTGATAGTACCGTTTGTCCTTAGGGTTGGGAATTTAAGCTCTGGTTAACCCTATAAAATGTGCCGATAAAATCGAACTAAACACCTAGCACATTCAAGTTTAATTAAGACCCGTCTTACTCAGACGGGTCTTAATTTTTTGAGAAGCATCTTGTAAAGACCTCGTTAAGACCTTGTTAAGACCCTGAATTCATACTAACTCATCTCAAGCAAGAGAAAAGAGGTAAGCATGAATCAGAAGCCACCTTATTACCCTAAGCCAGTAGGTATACAAGTCATATTCAACTAAACCCTGAAATTAAAAATAAAGGAGAAAAAAAATGAAACGTTTTTCGTTGCTATTCGTACTAGGTCTTGCCTTCCTTTTAGGCGCATGCAGCCAAACCAAAGCACCTGATCAAACGCTCGAGCCTCAAGTTTTCTTATTCAACCGCACCTACGTCGATAAAGATGCCACAGGCGCAAATAGTGGTACCAATTGGGTAAATGCCTTTAACTCCCTACAAGACGCGCTCGACTGCGTACGCTCTGGCGCTTGCCCAGCCCCAATCTGGGTTGCCGCAGGTGAGTATTTCCCCGATGAAGGTTTAACCGTTATCAATAATGACGTAACCGAGTCATTTTACCTCATTGAAGGCGTAAATATGTACGGTGGTTTTGACGGTGTAGGAGTCGGTGGCGTAGGCGGTGCTCGCGAGAAAGTCCTTTGGGCACGCAATTACGATCTCCATAAAACTATCTTAAGTGGTGACTTGCAGCAAAATGACATTGACGCCAATGGTGATGGCATTATTGAGCACCCTGCAGACATAGTAGGCAATAACAGTCAGCACGTGGTTTATGTCGATGCGGCTGGTTCATCCACGATTTTTACAAGCTCTACAGTGTTAGACGGTTTTCGTATTACTGCGGGCAAAAATGGCGCACCTGGCGGTAGTGGTCTTTACTGCAATGGCTCAGCTACCTTTGAATGCAGCCCCGTCCTGGCGAATCTGGTCTTTCGTGGTAATGCTGCTGCTTTAGGGGGTGCTGTTTATAATCTCTACAGCAATTCTTCTTATACCCATGTCGCTTTTCTTGGCAATGAAGCCCAAAGCATCCCAGGTTGGGGCGGTGGACTCTATAACTTCTCGAGTAGTCTTATCATGAACGATATTCAATTTACCGACAATTCAGCTGATTTTGGTGGTGGTATCTACAACAATGAGAGTGATGTCAGTATTACAGGCGGAATTTTTGAACTAAATCATGCTGATTGGCATGGCGGTGCTATCCATAATGATGATAGTAATCCTGACCTGACAGACTTAAGCTTTGTAACAAATAATGCAGCAGCCTGGGGCGGAGCCATCTTTAACTTAAACAGTGGTCCAACCCTGCTTGATATCGGGTTTTACGGCAATAGTGCTTCTGGTGGTGGTGCCATAGCCAATGAAATTAATGGTGGTTTAGCAGCCGGCACAACCTTACCAAGTAACATTAGCAATACGGTATTTTCTGGCAATACGGCTATTAATGATGGCGGCGCTATCTATAACTTTCCCAATAGCAGTGGTGGCACTCTCGATATTGATATGGTTAACACCAGCTTTAGCAAAAACTCTGCCTTAAGCAAGGGAGGATCAATCTACACCGAGCCGCTTAACTTTGCAGGTACCTTTGATATGAGTATCGTCAACAGCATTATGTGGAGTAGCACTGATATTACCGGGTTTAATGAGATTTGCCTGGGTAGCGGTCTGCTGGCAATAAAATATAGTGACGTGCGGGGCATTTTAGGAGCCGGCGTAGTTGCAAATTGTGATGGTGGTGTTAGCACCTTTACCAATGGCGGTAATAACCGAAATATCAACCCTCAATTTGTAGATTTCGATGGTCCAGACGCAGTTCTTGGGACAGCCGATGATAACCTGGATTTACAAGCAGCTTCCCCCGTCATAGATAAAGGCCAAAATTCTGCCAGTGTAGAACCCTTAGATTTTCTTGGTAGAACGCGCATTGTAGATGGTGACGCTAATGGTAGTGTAAAAGTCGATATGGGCGCTTACGAAAAACAATAAGCTTTTCTAAATGCAAAACCTTTTTAAGAACTAGGATTCAAAGAAAGCCAGTTAACCCTGGCTTTCTTTGCTTTTAAAAGTACAGCTCTCGAAAAAGTCAAAGTAAACACCGATTTTCATTAGCTTTGTCGTTGCTCATTGAACATGATGTATCTGAATTCATTGAACATGATGTATCTGAATTCATTGAACATGATGTATCTGAATTCATTGAACATGATGTATCTGAATTCAGTTGATACTTTCGCAAGAGTTCTAGTATTTTTACTGTTTGGGACAAATTACTCAGAATTGTAGGGCAAATATCTGCTATACTTACTATTCAATATTTAGTTGCTTTACAGGTCTTTTCAAATCTTTTGTGAAACCGTTCTTTACTTTACCGAAAGGAGAAATTCGTGACCCAGTTAGAATATGTTATCTGGCAATATGTCGAAGCAAACCCGAGGTGCACCGCAGAAGATATTGTTAGTAGCTTTGCCAAAGCTCCTGAAAATGGTCAACTAGAGAATGTACTTTCTGCGCTCGAGTTTCAAAATCTGATTCGTAAGGTCTGCATTCAAAATAATCCTTATGAACAACCTTTGCATACTTACTATTATTCAGCGAGTTTAAAAGCTTAGTCTCTTTGCCAAACTCAGCTTAGGGCAAATATAAAACATGAATTGATAGCAAAAACGCAGGCTCGAGCGCTCGAGCCTGCGAAAACATTTGGGTTTATACCAATTTGGGTTTATACCAAGCTGAAAGATGTAATGACATCATTTCCGATCTTTGACTGTAGGTTCAAACAAGCTAAGTTTGATTACCCTGACTTTTCAGTTTGCCATTAGCCTTTCTAAGGGGTTTCTAAAATCAGATTAAGAGCCTTGTCTGCAACAAAATAACCAACCTGTTCCGATAGATGCCACTGCTCAACATCACTAAGCTGATCTTCTTGCATAATTAGGTTTAAACCTGCCTTAGAAATGGCTTCATTTCCGTTAAGCACTGCCCAAGCGCCATCAAACCCGTCCATACCGGAGTGACCAACAATAGCAAAAGCTGGCATGTCACTAAAGCTGGTTTTAAAGCGGTTAAACCCTCCTGGCGTTTCATTTCCTTTACCAAAAATGGCATCTGGGCCAAGGTATACTTCATAAGCAGTAGTATCTAGCGTTCCGTGTGCTGATTCAAAAACAAAATAGCCTAAGGTTTCTGTCGCCCTACTTGTTTGACTGTCTTCACCAACATGCTTTCCTATATAAATGGTTTTTGCAGATACGGGGGGGCGCGCCCCATCCTTGGTGGCTTTAGGTTCGCCCTGACTCCAAAAAACCGACCATTTGGCATCGTTATAGGTCATAACCTGACCAAGGACGACCGGGTTAGTATAGCTATGCAAAAAGCTCACCTGGCTACCGTTACCTGACCAGCTACCACTACCATCAGCAGCTTGACTAAAGTAATTGGTAATATTACTGCTAAAGAGTCTTGCCTCAAAGAGCTGTCCATCTGGCAGCATCCAAGCGCCTTCTTCGGCAACGAGGCAATTAACCTTTTCCGCCTTAAGATTCGTACCCGATGGGTTTTGTAAGCGCAGTTCAAAGCTCGAGCCCCCAGCATTTCGGATTCGAACTATTTCAGGCAGATCATTGGCAAGACGCTGTAATGAGCAAACAACAACCATGGATTCATAGCTATTTTGTAATTCTACCTTAGTCCAGGCTTGGCTACTCACAGCTGCCACATTTACAGTTTCCAGATAACTTAAGGTCGTCACTTGGGGCGGGGAGGTTATAGTTCGCTGGCAACTACTTAGCAAAGCAAGCAAGGCCAGAAAACTGAAAAGCATTAAGCGAGATGAATTCATGAAGATGCTCTCCAAACATAGATTCTAAACTTAGTATAGGTAAATGCAGATACTGACTTACGCAAAATCGTCACAAGTGTAGATTCTCCCTTGTGAAAACGCCCTCTATACCTTAGCTTAAGGTCATGGATAGCAAACTTGACCCTTTTCAAAAACCTGTAGGTCTAGATGATGATTTTGACACTTCAAATCCAAATCTCATCTATGCCAACCCCGATAAATGGAAAATTGCCGCCGATATTTTAGAACGCTATACAGGCACAGCGCCTGAGGCTTATCAAAAACAAATTATCCTGACAAATTTTGGGCACTATATGGAGCGATTCGCTAGCCTTTGTGATGATGCCGAAGTTAGCGAAGGCAGTGCCATGACCGCAGCTCATAGCAAAAAAATGGGCGTTTCCATTATTGATTTCTCAATTGGCTCCCCTGTTGCTGCCCTCATCATTGAAATACTGGCAACCGCAGACCCCAAGGCCGTGCTTTTTTTAGGTATTTGTGGGGGCTTACACCGCTCGCTTAAAGTAGGGGATTTTATTTTGCCTACCGCCGCTATTCGCGATGAAGGCGCTTCCAGACATTTTATGCCGCCCCAAGTACCTGCTTTACCTACTTTTAAAATTCAAAAATTTGTCTCTCAAATTGTTGTCGAAATGGGCTATGACTACCGCACAGGGGTTATCCACACAACGGATTATCGTTTTTGGGAGTTTGACGAAACCTTTAAAAAGCAACTTTATGAAGAGCGCGCGCTTGCCATTGAAATGGAAACAGCCACCTTGTTTTCAGTTGGCTTTGCCAGCAAGGTACCTATTGGAGCACTACTTTTGGTATCTGACTTACCCTTAAAACGTGACGGCATAAAAACCAAAGACTCCGCTCGAGCTGTTTTTCGCGAGTTTACTGATGTACATATTGAAGCAGGCATAAAATCTATGAGCGAAATTGCCGAGCGCGGTGAGCATATTAGGCATTATCGGTGGTAAGACTAAAAACCTTAAAGCTAAATTTACGGTTTTAAATTACATCAAATTGATGCAAGCAAAGGCAAAACCCTAAGCTCTTATATTAACTCGTTTATATTGCAGCAGCCAATAAAAAGTGGCAAGCAAGACCAGCTTACTCGCCACTTCAAGGAAAGAAATCTAGTCAAATCAAAGATTAAACAATTTCTATAAGCTCGAGCTCAAATGTAAGGTCAAAACCCGCCAATTCATGGTTAGCATCAAGAAAAACGATATCTTTTTGAATTTCTTTCACCTTTACAGGAATGGGGCGACCATCGGGCCCTTGCATCATAAGTTGCATGCCATGCTCTAAATCGATATCAGTCGGAATCTGATTTACATCAATACTAATAACCATATCTTCTCGGCGCTGACCGTAAGCTTCGTCAGCAGGAATATTAACGGTTTTTTTCTCACCTAAAGTCATCCCTGTAACCGCGTCATCAAAACCTTTAATAACTTGACCAATGCCCAAACGAAACTCGAGCGGCTCTCTACCTGCTGATGAATCAAACTGGGTGCCGTCATCCAGCGTACCCGTATAATGTACTTTTACCGTATCTCCGGTTTTTGCACTCATGCTGTGCTCCTAATCCGGCCTCAAAAGCCTTGCAACACTGATTATTTTTTAGGATTCAGCATTGGCAGTGCCACTTTACCGAAAATTAGCTGGTCCTTATGTTGGATACTCAGCATTTATTCATTCGACCGAATCTGGCTTTTTAGCCTATTCTGGCATCTTCTCTTTAAAGAAAAAGGCTTAAACGTAATATGTTGCACAATTCGTTGATTTAGTATACACTTTGTGAACCCAACCCTCTCAGTCCCACTTTTTGGTGGGACCTTTTTTATCTTTAGCCCTTAGTTCGGCAACCACACGCTTGGCATCTCTGACACAATCATTTACTCCAACCCCATAAAAAGCGTTTCCTACCAGATGTAAACCCTTCATCGCTTTAAGATCTTGCATAATGTCTGCCACTTTGGCTTGATGCCCTAATTCATATTGAGGGATGGCTCTTGGCCAACGAATGATTTGGCAAAATTCTGGCTGTGTTGTTATGCCCATACTGAGTTTTAAGTCGTGTCGAACCACTTCAATTATTTCGGTATCACTAAGTTTGATAAACTCGGGGTCAAGACTTCCGCCACAAATAAGCCTGAGCATAACCTTGCCTGCTGGTGCCTGATCAGGAAAGAGTGACGAACTATAGAGGACACCCAGACTACGAACTGCTTCTTGTCTAGCTACCAGAAAGCCAAATGCATCCATAATTTGAGGAACATCTATACGGTCAAATCCCAAACCGACAACCACAACATCTGCGTAAGGGATGCTAGCAAGCTTTGCAGCAACTCCACTCAGTAAGGGCTGAAGCAATTTTCCGCTAACAAAGCTTGGTGTTGCTAAAACAAGTTTATCAACGGTTTCAACTCTGCCACTGGCAAACTCGAGCCTATAAGCTTCATTTTCTTTGGAAATCTGACTTAGCGTTTCCCCTGTTTGAATAGAGGGTGCTAGCGCTTTGCTCAGGGCGTGGGTCAAGGTTTGAACCCCCCCAGCATAAAAGCTGGTCAGGCGCGAGGGTTGCGAGTCTGATTTTGCTTTTTTTTGAGTATCAATTAGAGCCTTTATGAGGCTGCCGTAGTCGCGCTCGAGCTTCCGAAAGCGTGGAAATAGCGCATCCAGACTTAGGCTTTTGGCATCGCCTGCCGTGATGCCTGAAACCGCTGGTCCAGCAAACACATCAGCAACAGCTTTTCCAAAATGCCGCGCCATAAAATCGTAAACAGATTCTTCTGTATCGGTTGATTTGGCAAACAAGGGCTCGAGGGCAGCTCGAGCTTTAGCAAAAGGAGAAAGTAGATTCGTTGTCAAAAATTTTGGTGGAGAAGAGGGTAAAGAATGAAGCGCTCCCGATTGATACAAAAGCCGATGCCTGGCGTGTTCTGAAGCTACTTGAAGCTGACTTTTCAAGCCTAATTCTTTAGCTAAACCTAAAGTATCGTCAACATTGGTTAAAAAGCCATTTGGCCCCCAATCAAAGGTAAAGCCATCTTTTTGACTAGACCTGAGCTTACCGCCCACCCTAACCTCTTTTTCAAAAACCTGAACATGCCAATCAGGTCTGTCCTTTTTTAGATAATAGGCCGTAGCCAATCCTGAAATTCCGCCTCCAATAATGGCTACTCGCATAGCTTTCATGATATAGCCCTAGCAAAAATCATTTGTCACAAAAGCGTTGAATTTTAGCTGTCAAGACCCTGTTATTAGGTCTTACAACTGTTATATCCGTTATCAATACAGCAAAATCCTGGTCGCTTGTTAGTAAAAACGGTTATTGTTAACCTATACCCCCAATGGGTATCTTAACTTTTCTAACACAACCTTGGCCTTGGTATATCGCTGGCCCTCTGATTGGCTTAACGGTGCCACTGCTTTTATTTATTGGTAACAAAAGCTTTGGCGTTTCGGCAAATTTAAGACATATTTGCGCCATTATTCCCAACAAAAATCCTTTCTTTAATTACAATTGGCGTCAAGCAGGTGGTTGGAATCTTATCTTTGCGCTCGGCATTCTAATTGGCGGTTTTATAGGAGGGGTGTTGCTCAAAAACCCTCAACCCTTACAGCTAGCAGCTTCGACTCAGGCAGATTTACAAGCGATTGGTATCAGTAGTGATGGTTTGCTCGCTCCAAAAAGGCTTTTTAGTTTTGAGGCCATGCTTAGTTTTAAAGGCTTTTTACTACTTGTCCTTGGCGGCTTTTTGGTCGGCTTTGGCTCACGCTATGCCGGCGGCTGCACTTCAGGGCATGCCATTTCAGGTTTGGCTAATTTACAACTTCCTTCTCTCGTAGCCGTCATTGGATTTTTTGCCGGTGGACTCGTTATGACGCATTTTCTCCTACCTTTCCTTTTAAGGTTTTAAGGATGGGTCGCCCTGTAGCTATACACGATTGCACCGAAACGACGGTGCCACACTTAGACGCTCGAGAGTCCTCTTCCTTACGCTACCTTGCCTACCTCTTGTCAGGCATCCTTTTTGGCTTTGTTGCTATTCGCTCAGAAATTATTTCTTGGTACCGCATTCAAGAAATGTTCCGTTTTCAGTCTTTTCATATGTACGGCATCATTGGTTCAGCGGTTCTGGTTGCAGCCCTATCGGTCTGGCTTATTAAGACCTTTAAGCTCAAAACCTTTGCGGGAGAACCCATTAGCTTTGAAGCCAAGGCTCCCACTTATATTCGCTATATCGTTGGCGGCAGCCTATTTGGTCTTGGCTGGGCATTAACCGGGGCTTGTCCTGGACCGATTTTGGCGCTCATTGGTGCTGGGTTGCCTGCGTTTATTCTGGTATTTTTAGGGGCTGTTTTAGGTACCTATGTCTATGGTTTGGTGCGAAACAAGCTACCGCATTAGTCAGATACG
>JAHEBB010000219.1 GCA_024642575.1 Trueperaceae bacterium
AAAGCATCTGCAATTGCCTGATGGGTCATAGCGACCTCTCCCCTACTGAGTAACCAGAGATAAAGCAATTTGGTCGTGGGGGTTTCTTCTTTTAAAGATTCAGGTAAAGGGCTAGCCTCAGGCATAAAGAGGCTGTGCTAAGCTGGGCATAGTCAAAATCCTTTCTAAAAGTAAAGCCGCTAACCGCCAAGTAGAGCGGCTTTCTTTTTTGAGTATACCCCTTTGGAACTCAACAACTCATGGTAATTTTGTATTAATATAATACTAATTTACTTAGGAGTTACTAATGCAACTGGATCAGTTTGTAGGTAGAGAAGCCGAAGTCAGAACAATCATAAGCAACGTAGAGGCTGGACACAGCACGCTCATTATGGGTGAAGAGGGTGTAGGTAAAACGGCGCTACTAGAAATCATTCACCTGATCCTGGAAGAGAAAGCTGTTGTATTTACCGAGCGAGTAGCGCCCTTTGGCTCCTTTTTAAAAGACTTGTTTATAGGGTTATGGGATAAAAACCTCGTACCAGAGCAAAGCGAAGACCTGATAAGCGATCTAAAAGCCTGGAGTAAACTTTGCTCAAACAATGATGCAAAAGCCCGCTACCTGACTGAGCTAATGGCAGAGCTTAAAGGAATTGTCCTTATTATCGATGATGCAGGTGGCCTGACGCTAACCAGCCGCCCGCATCTGGAAGCCTTTCTTGACACCTGCACGGTCATTGCTGCTGTACACCCTACAGCACTAAAGAAAAATGGCAGCAAACGCTTCTGGAAACGTTTTGATGAACTGAGACTGGAAAGGCTATCCAAAGCAGAAGCAAAAGAATTACTCGAGCTAAAAATCGAGCGCTACGGCATACGCGCAGATGAACCAGAAATTTATCAGCGTAAAGTTCTGGAACTGGCTCAGGGAAGCCCTTTTGAACTCGAAAGACTGGTGAAATACCACTCATCAGAAAGTCTGGTCAGAACCAGTGAGCTGGGAGGCTACAGCCAGAGCTTTGTAGAACGGGATGAAAAAGGCATTGCCCTGGCACCCTTGTTGCTGGTCTTTTCAGCGGCTGGAATAGCCCTGCGCTATATAGCCAGAGCACAAGGAGACTTAGACCTTTATGTGATTGGCGGTATTTCAATTGCGTTTTTTATCGTTGCCGGACCGCTGCTACGTAAAACCCTCAAACCAAGGAGTCAGTAAATGCGCATCATGCATATGGTATATGGCTTTGCACTTATAACACTTCTGAGTTTCTCAGCAGCGCAAACAAATCTGGAAGCGCTGTTTACGGGTGCAGAACTGGCAGTGCTCGAGCAACTGTTCGCTACAGCAGCTTCCCATGATGTAAGCGTAGCAAGAGCGAACCTTGCACTGGAACAAGCAGCAGGAGAGCTCGAGCTTACAGGCAGACTGAAAGATGCCCTGACGGTTAATGCAGGGCTTTCACTCGATGGCGATATCTACGGACAGGCAGCTCCGAAATACTCGATCAACATAAGTCTGGATGTTCTTAAACTGCTGCCTGATAGCAGCGCAAGCCAGGTGCTGGAGGCTGAACTAGGGGCTGCTCTGGCTGACACGAGAGTGAGGACCGTTCAGGCTTTTATTGACTACAAGATTGCCCTGGAAAATGCTGATAGTGTCGCCCTGGAACTAGAAAGCGCTGGAGCAATCTTTAAAGCAGTCAGTGCCAGACTCGAAGTCGGAGAAGCAACCAGAAGTGACCAGTTAAGAGCGCAGACTGCGGTAAGTAGCAGCGCCATAGCCCTGTTAGAAGCAAACGGGCGTGTAATCGTGACGCTGGAAAGTCTGGCTGCCATGGTGGGAATAAGCCCTGCAGAACTACTAAAGCAGATAAGGGGCAGGTAATGCAACAGGTAACTTTGAAACTAATTGAAGGTGACTGGTATGCCCAGTTTCATAACTGCCCACCGGTAAAAGAAATGTTTGGCAGCCCCTTTGTACGCACGCCTTTTACTGACAAGCATGACCCTGAGCGAGTCCTTAGCGAAGTGCTGATGACCCTGAATGAGTGCATGGTGACGCTGGAAAGACCGAACCGATGAGACTTCGACTAATTGCAGTGACGCTGCTTTTAAGCGCTTGTGCCAGTGCCGCTGCGCCTGATGCGATCATTTACCCTGTAGAAAGAGCCCGAGAAGATGGCGACTGGACTCTGCTCTACCGCGATGTACCTCTGGAAATAAGTAAAGACGGTTATGTCATATTTCTGATTCCAGCAGAGTGGACGCCTCTGGGTCTAAAGGACAATCATTACGTGAGAGCGGAGATAGAGCGCTCGGAAGAAACCTCAGTTATAACCCTGACGGCCTTTAAACCATGAGAGCTGTTACTCACCTGTCTTTTGCTGGACTGGTAACGGTTATAGCCAGCGGGTTTGGCGCAGAACCCGGTTTGACCGGAGCAGCAGCAATGGCAGCAGGTTCGCTTTTACCCGATATAGATTCTCAGCACTCGGGTCTGGGGCGGATGGTTAAACCGCTTTCAGGCAGACTCGAGCGCAGATTTGGACACCGCACCCTGACGCATTCGTTTTTAGGGATAGGGGTCACTGCCCTAGTGTTAAGCTGGCTGTTCTTAGTAAATCCAAAAGCTCTGATCTACTTGCTGCTGGGAATGCTCACGCACATTCTGCTGGATACTGCCAACATTGTTGGTGTACCTCTCTTATACCCCTGGAGACTTCAATTCTGGCTGGTTGCTAACCGAGCCTGGCGGGTTCCTTATAACAGCCCTCGGGAATTCACCTGGCTGGGCGTTATAAGCCTGCTTGCAGTCTGTCTGGTTCCCCTGTCGCTGGACGGTTTTAGTCCCTGGTTTCACAGAGCTCTAGGAACCCCGTATGGCGCTGTAGAAGACTATTTGCAGTGGCGGGAAGACTATGAAGTATGGGCAGAAATCAAAGGACACAATCTGTTAACGGATGAAGATGTTAATGGTCGCTACCTGATTATTGACGCAATCCATGATGATGAGTTACTGGTTGAAGATGGTTCAGGTAGAGCCTTTACCGTGGGCCTAAGTCAGTCAGCAAATATTCATAGCAAGCGTCTTGCTGTATGGAAGGGAAACCAGATTGTGGCAAGTACTTACCGACTCGAGCTATCGGGCAGACTGGTAAGTGACCTGATAGCTTCTTTGCCAGAAGGCGCAAAAAGCGTCCATATAAACGCAGCGCTTAAATTGAAGGGTGAGGCCGATACACCGCCTGTGGTTGGTTACTTTGAACGGATTCAGAAAAATGGCGAAGAGTTCAGCCTGCGGAGTGCAACGGTTGGTGATCTGGCACCGCTGGCGCATCTGGTCATTGAGGGTGGAAGCGCAGTCATAAGAGCGGAGTACCGCCCTGGAACTGAAGTGCTGGCAGATCTCAATCTGATAAACAGCATTCCGAAGGTGAAAAGCCATGTATTAGGCATTCCTGATTTACCTGGTCTTGCCGGACTGTTGATAGAAGTAGGAGATGAGGTCGAAGAAGGGCAGCTGATCGCTCGCTATATTGATGATGACGCCCTAGCAATTTCAGTTCAGGAGCTGGAAAAGGCTCAGAGTGAACTGCCTCGACTGGAGGAAAATCTAAGGCTCGAGCAGGCAGCCTATGATGCAAGGATAGAAAGTTTGGCGCAAGCAGTTAAGGATGCGCAGAAAAAACGTGATCGGATAGCATATCTGGTAACCCGTGAGGCTGAAGCAAAGGTAAAACTTTTTGAAGCAGAAACAGATTTACGGAAGGCAAACGAGGCAGTTCTAGGTGAAAACACGCGCTGGACGAGTGAGAAGATGAGGCTCGAGCAGGGAATCACAGATGCAAGGCTGGGTATGACCAGGGCCAAAAACAAGCAAAAAAGTGAGGTGATCAAGCAGTGGGTAAAAGCCCCTGTTGCTGGACTAATAAGCGATATAAGGTTAGTAGGAATAACAACAAAAGGTATAAATTTAGAGGTTATGATCTTAGAAAAATTGGAACCTGGCAATCCTGCTTACTAATTCAAGCCGTTTGCACTTTCAAGTTTGATAATGTCCTTTATCATTCTCCGATTGTAGCATTAAAGATAAGGGGGGTTTCTTGACAAGTGAAAGAGGTGTTTTTTGAAAAAGGTGTTGGTTGGAGGTTAAGTTTGGTTTGGTTGAGTATCAAACCCTTTGGGTGACCTGTTGTATCAGAGGTGAACACTATCTCCGCTAGATTATCAGCTAAGACGGTAAACAAGAGCGCAGCGCCAGCTCCTGATGAAAACGTGGATGCAAAGCCTAAGGCGGGACTGGACTTTTCAACCACTTTTGCTATAAACGCTTCATCGCTACGTTGATCTAATGGCACAACGATCCCACTAGCGCAAAGTATGCCAAAGTATGCGATTACTCCACTTTCGACCCGTCACGAATTCGCCAGCAGTATCTTTTATATAGGTACCCCTTTTATGTTGCATGATTTGATCCCAATGGATTAGTCGTAAATTAAAATCAGGGTGCACCAATTTTCTACCCCAGTTCTGAAATGAAGTCCCATAAATCTAATGAACTACTTCTTATTAGATTTATAGAAGGAATATTGTCTTCGTAGTTCAATTTATAGAGCTGTTCTTCGGCATTTTTACGAGATGCAAAACTACTACGGGCATCATTTAGAATAAAAGATAATATTTCTACCTTTTTGCTATGGTCCACTATTGGTACCCAAAGGAGCAATACCTCAATCGCTAAGGGGGCGGCTTTCATCTCATTGATAATTTTTAAGGCTTCGCGGTAGTATTTTTTTGCTTCATTCTGGTCATTTGATTGTTGGCTATACCTATGTCCCATAGAGATCAAGGTTTCAGCTTGATAGCGCAAATTACGGCACTCCTTGCTAAGGGACAAACTTTCTGCCAGAAGCACTTTCGCCTTTTGCCAGTTTTTTTCAAAACTACTGATTAACGCTAATCCATTTAGATTTGGTACCAGATCAGGTTGGTTACCCATTGCTCTAAGATGTTCTATGCTTTTCTCAAAATAGGCTTTTGCGGACATTAAATCGCCCTGCAAAAGTTTTAATTTTCCAAGGGCGGTTAAACACCAAGCTTCGTGGGGAGCTTGGATGGATTGAGCCAAGAGTAAGCTTTTAGAAATATACTCCTCGGCAAACTCATACTTTCCCTGAAGCATTTCTACCCTACCAAGATCAAGCCTTGAAAGTAAAATGCCCAAGGTATCCTTAAAATCCTCCCGTATTTTTAGCGCAGCAAGAATATTAGCTTTAGCTTCATCATAATATCCCATGTTGTAATAGGCTCGGCCTAAATTATTTAATGCAAATGCCTTTTCTCGTAAATTACCTATTTGTTCATAGGCATTTATGCTTTTCCTGAAAAGGATTTGACTCTCTGGGTATTTGCCTTGAAATTCTAAAGTTTCAGCCATCATTATATAGAGTAGGCCAAAATACCAATAATTTTTCAGATGGTTAGCTATTTCTAAACACTGAGCAAATATCTCGTCAGCCGTATTTGGTTCCCCTTGAAAATATGCTACCCCTCCTTCTGATACTAGGAATAGCCCATACTCTAAAGGATCGTCATGTTTAACAAGGTCCTTATATTTTTCGCATTCATTTCTTAGTTCTTGGGATTTATGATGGTCTCCTAAGCGGTCCCAAAAACCAGCTAACCTGGTTGTGATTTTGAAATAAGCAACTTTTAGACTTGATTCTTCTGAGGCTTTTAGAACTTTTTGATATAGCGAATAGGACTTTTCAAACATCTCCAAACCCATAGTGTTAAGCCCTTGAATCTCACAAAACTCAGCCAGTACCGTCACCATTTTATTAAGACGCGAAATATCACCTAAGGTTATTGCTAAATACCAGGCCGAAACTACATTGTTCCATTCAACGTTAAGCGTAGCTAACGCCCCTTTTGCCCTTGAATCCTTAAGTTCGGATTCGCAAGTTGACAACAAATCTGAGTAATAGTCGACATATTTTTTCTGAGCCGCTACTAGTTGGACAGTATTTCCAGCCAATTTATTAAAAGCAAATTGTCTTAAAAGTTCATGGATCTCATACCGACCATTATTGGTCAATCGAAGCAGCGATTTGTCCAGCAGACACGCTAAGCCGTACAAATCTGCAGATGCAACCTTGATTGCAGCGTTAAGTGAAAAGCCCCCCTTAAATACCGCTAACACCTCAAATAATTTCCTGTCTTTATCAGATAATCGTTGCAACGAGCCCTCAATTACAAGGTTAAGACTTTGGTGGCGTTTTGGAAAATTGCGGATAGTGGCATCAAATAACTGTAAAGACTCTTGGATTTGCAACACTATCTCTTTACCGTCAAGAATATTTATCCAGCTAGCGGCTAACTCTATTGCCAAGGGCATTCCTTCAGTTATCCTACAAATGGTTTGAATAGATTCAAAGTTTTGCTCAAAACTAAACGATTGCCTAAGTTGCTTAGCTCGTTGATAAAATAATTGAAGAGCATCAAATGCCTGAGCCTCTTGAAGGGGTACCGGTTGATTAGGGTAACCTAGACCTAAAAGTTCAAAAATCCACTCTTCTTGTAGATTCAATTTTTCTCGCGAGGCAACAACAAGTTTTAATTTTGGCACACGGTTCAGCAGCTTAAGCAAAAAGTCCGTGCAGTTTAATAAGTATTCACCGTTATCTAAAATTAGAATTAGGGATCTTTCTCCTATTTGTCTTAGAACTTGCTCTTGTATGAGACTTGAACTATACAAGCTAAGTTCCAACACATCTGCAATACCTTTAGCCAAATCTTCTGATGAACTGTGTGCCGTTATGGGTAGAAAAAACAGTTCTTTATAACCGTAGTTAAGGTGAAAAAATTCCTCTCCAAGCCGAAGGGCTAAACGAGTCTTACCTATACCCCCTGGTCCAGTAATAGTTAATACCCCTACCTCAGGTTTTGCTAATAGCTTTATTAGCTGTTGGAGTTCACTTTGTCTACCCAAAAATGAAGTGGTCTGTTTAGGTAGCGAATTGCTTTCTTGTTGAAGGGCAGCCTTATGGTCTGTAAAGAGCCCTTTTTGATACTCTGGGCTTTCAAGCGTCCTAAATTTAATTTTCTTCAATAACTCTTTTGTCTCTAAACATGGCTCATGACTTAGCTCTTTTAGCGCTTCTTGACAATACTCATATTGCCTTAGGGCTGCTTCGGGTTGACCGGCCCAGTACAAAAGTTTCATTTGCAGTTGATGGATTTCCTCATGGTATTTATCGGCCTTAAGAAAGCGCCTTGCATAATCCATGGCCATTTCAACATTGTTTTGCTTGGTATACCAAAATGTCAAACGATAGAGCACTGAAGTATACATTTGCCTAAAGGTTTCAATTTGAATATACTGCCAATCATCAAATTCCGGACAGTCGGATAAAGAAAAACCTTCTAAAAATTCTCCCTGGTACAGTGAAAGGGCCTGCTGCAGATGTTCTAGATCTCCATATTGCAATTCTCCATCCACAACATTTCTAAGATTTGCATAATAGTCTTTTGCATCTACCCAGACCAAATTTCTCGCTATATCAATGGTGTTTGTTGAGCTCAAGAGGGTATTTTCAGGTAGGCTATGCCTAACTAGAAAAAGAGCTTGGCGCAAGCTCTTTCGGGCATTGGCTTGATCTTGGTCAGGCCAAAAAAGAGTTGCTAGATAATCTCTTTGCTGCTCTCCCTCTTGCATGACCAAAAAAACCAGTAACGCAAAGGCTTTGCGTGTCTTAAACTCTACAACCTCGCTCTCCCAATAGACCCGAGCACGTCCTAGCGTATGCACTTTTACCATTATGAAACCAGTTTAGCTTAAAAACGTCAAATAATTTTTAACGCTCCTTTTGACGTTTCTTTGACGCCAAGTTTCCTACTCTATCTCAAGTTCACTATGGAAAGGAAAAACAATGAAAAACAATGTTTATTGGTCAATCCCCCAAGCACTTAAAGAGGCTATCGTATTTGCCATTATTTTTTTACTGCTGAGTTCTTGTTCAATTAAGCTAGCCCCTCAGGAAGTTGAAAGAAGATCCCACCTAACTATGGAAGAAGTCAGAGCTCATATGTTTGCTGAACGGCATTACTTTCACCCTTTTTAGTATCAGGAAAAAGTTCTTTATTTCTCTCAAAGCGCCAAAGAACATGAAAAATTGTTGTGTTGTTAAACCTAAACAATTTTTCAAGGGCGATTGATTCAAATGTAAAAATGGAAGGAATATCAATGAAACCAAAGAATCGCTATCCAATAAACAGTTTTGTCGTTTTTTTTCTATTTATAAGTGCCTTAAGTGCAAGTATTGGATTCGCCCAGGAGAAAAGCCTTGAAAAGAAGATTCAAAGTGCCTTAAGTGCAGGACCAGTTATTATCTCAGAAGGTGCCAGGGTCATGGATTGGCCTGGTAGTGTGGCACCTAAAGAACCAGGCATAGAACTGGTCGAGTTACGTCCCGGAACGAATGGCTGGACCTGCATTCCAGATGATATTGAAACACCAGGGAATGATCCTATGTGTCTTAATGATATTTATCTACTAACCTTACAAGCACGGTACGACCAAATAGATCCTCCATCTGAAGGAATTGGCATTGGTTACATGCTGCAAGAAGGCATACCTGCAGGAAGTCCACCTCACATGATGGTCTACGTACCTGGCAGCATAGATGGTTATGCAGCTTTTAGCACCGAACCTGGTCCTTTGCCTTGGGTGATGTTTCCCGATACGCCTTATACACATCTGATGGTGACGATGGTGAAGGGGGCGCAGTAAGAGCCTGCATGATCAGCTTAAG
>JAHEBB010000220.1 GCA_024642575.1 Trueperaceae bacterium
CATGAGGTCTTTAATATTGGCGATGAGCCACTTATTGCCGTGGTTGCCCGTTCGGCTGCGGATGAGTGGGATAAAATTGTTGACTATCCTTCCAAACATCGACCTGACGTTTCAGCCAGCCTCGAGCAAGAAAGCTAAGGTTGGACTTATGCAAATGACCGATATACCTTTTGGGATTACTGAGTGGGCCGATGTTGAAGCTACCGAACACCCAGGGGAAACAGGGCTTGCCTATTGGCGCACCCAGCAGTTTGGCGCTATAAGGGTGCGAATGGTGGAATACTCGGCAAATTATGTCGCTGATCACTGGTGCAGCAAGGGTCACATTTTGCTCTGTCTTGAAGGGGAACTCACCACCGAACTCAAAGATGGTCGAAAAGTTGTTTTAACGCCAGGGGTGAGCTATCAAGTTGCGGATAATGCGGAGCCTCATCGCTCAGTAACCAAGCTGGGTGCCAAACTCTTTATTGTTGACTAAAACGAGCTTGATTTTAAGCGAGTAACGGTATCATTTAAACCTTAAACTCTGAAAAGTTAACCCTAGAGAGAGTTGTAAGAAGCTGGTCATAGAGGTTGTTGTAGATTAGCTAGCAAGATGGTCGTGACCAAGACCAAAGGCTTAGTGGCAGAGGAGCCTTTAGAGTGGCTTGTCGCAAAGATATTTGCGCTAAGACCCTCGGATGTTAGGCTGCCCGACATAGCCCTTAGACTCAAAGAAAGTGCCGAGCGTAAGCAAAATGATTTGCTGCGGGCTCGAGCCTTACTGCTTTTGGGTAAGCACTATATTGCTCGTCATAATTATCTTGAGGCTTCAAGGGTGCTTGAATCAGGTTTCGAGCATCGTCATTTTTTGTCTCAGGTAGAGCAGGAGCAGTATCTTTTGCTGCTGGCAAAAACCTACCTTGCTCTTTACCAATTTGAACCCTTAATTGCGCAGTCTGTTGAATTGCTCAAATTGGCTGATGAAGCTCATAACCCTAGCTTCGCTATAGAAGTCCACTCCGTTTTAGGTGCACTCAATATCAGCTTGGGGATCTTGGATAATGCACTTTTCTATTTTGATAAAGGGCTCGAGCTTGCCAATACGGCCTTGATTGCGCAGCCAGCCCACTTGCTCTATGGCTTGGGTCGTTTTTATTTTGCCAAGGGCGATAGTGCTAATGCTCTGTATTATTACCAGGCGGCTTTAAACCAGGCTATAGCTGAAGAAGATAGGCATTATGAAGGGGTCGTTCTTAATAATCTCGGCGTTTTTTATAGCGCCAAGGGCGATTTTAAACTAGCGGTTCAGTATTATCTTCAGGCACTCAAAGCCTCAAAGGAATCTGATGACGCCTGGATGATGACGCTCGAGTGCAACAACATAGGGGCGTATTTGTTGAGCCAAAAGCGCTATTTGAGCGCAGGACGCTATTTTCGCTTAGCGCTCAAGTATCAAGAAAAAACCCCAGCCGCCTCAAGAGAAGCTCTGATTAAGGGCAACCTTGCTGAGTTGGCGCTGATGATGGGTCATCATGACAAAGCGCGCCAGCTTTTGCATGAGTCACTGGTCTTAGCGGAGCAAAGTCAAGACAGTTGGCGGATTCAGGAACGTTATGAAGACCTCGCGCTTTTTTATGAAGCGATAGCAGATTTTGAAAATGCGCTCACGTATCATAAAGGGTTTCATAAGCAGAAACTTCAAGCGGTCGAAAGCTCGGCGTCGGTGCGGAGTACCCTCTTACAAAACAAGTTTGAATTAGATAAATTGCGCCAAGAGCAAGAAATCCATCGTTTAAAAAATATTGAACTTGTTGGTGTGGTGCGGCAGCTCGAGCTGCTTAGTCATCAGGATGGTTTGACGGGCCTTTATAACCGAAGATATTTTGACGCTAAATTTCAGCAGATGGTAACAGAACAGCAAAAAGCCAATGAAGTCTTTTGTCTTATGATGGCCGATATTGATAATTTCAAAAAGATTAATGACAGTTTTTCACACACTATTGGTGACGATGTTTTGAAGATCGTGGCTGATATCTTTATGAACGCGCTACGCCGCTCAGATATCGTTGCCCGCTATGGTGGGGAAGAAATTGTTGCGCTCTTTCCTGAAACCAGCCTTGAGAACGCCAAACTGGTTTGCGACAAGATTCGCCAAAAAATTGAACATTACCCATGGATGGATTTGCGTCCAGGTCTATCTGTAACCATTAGTGTAGGCATTGCCGATAATCTGGCTCAGGCTGGCCATTCGATCCTAGAAGTTGCCGATGCCAAGCTTTATCAAGCCAAGCGAAATGGCAAAAACCGAGTAGCGTGCTGATAGCGTTACTGGATAAGAAAACCGACGATATAACCATTCTGAATACTTAAGCTTACTAAACTATCATCGCCACCATCGTTGTAGCTCAGTTTCCAAAGGTAAACCTCATAACCATGAAGCTTGAGGTTGGTCAAGTAGCTAACTTCATACCCTTGAGCAAGCCTCGGGGAAAAGGCTTCGCTAACAACCTTAAAGGCTTCTTGGGTATAACGGTCTTTAAATTCAGGGCTGCCAGCAGAAACGAAACTACCATAAATACCGTTTTGAACGGCCTGAATCATAATGGTTGCATTGGTTTGTACAAGTATAGGTGCCTGGGCTTTTACCAAAGTGAAAACGGAAAGTAGTAGCGCTAAGAGGGCAGTTGAAGCAAATCTCGGTTTGTTAAAATGCATAGCTCGCATAAATCTCCTGAAAAAACAGAATGACTGGATAAAACCAGGTTTGGGTCAATGCCCATGCTTCAAAAAAGGGATTAGGTTTTTTGGAACGTCTGAGTATACCCCTGAGAAATTTTATAAACCAGTTGTTTTGAACCTTCGTGTTTGATTAAAGCAGACTTAATTTTGCGAACACAGTAAACTGTAAGTTGCAAATTGTACGAAGCCAAACTTTGAATCCAGAAAATCGAAGGACTGCTTTTGAATTCCAAACCAAACTATCAGCCGAGTTTTGCCGAGTTCGTCATTCTAATGGCTATGATGACTTCGATCATTGCGCTTTCTATTGATGCCATGCTACCTGCGCTACCGCAAATTGGCAATGATCTTGGCGTCTTAGAAGCTAATAATAATCAGCTTATTTTGTCATTGCTTTTTTTGGGATTGGCAGTGGGCCAACTGGTTTACGGCCCGATATCTGACAGTGTGGGGCGCAAGCGACCCATTTATGTGGGTTTTGTTTTATTTGTTTCAGGCTGTTTGCTTTCTATGTTTTCACATAACTTTACGCTTATGCTGGTTGGTCGTTTACTCCAAGGTATTGGGGTTGCTGGCCCAAGGGCAGTGAGCACAGCAATGATAAGAGATAAATTTGAAGGCGAAGGTATGGCCAAAGTTATGTCTTATATCATGACAGTGTTTATCCTTGTGCCCATGCTTGCGCCGTCCTATGGGCAAATGATTTTGGCATTTTCCAATTGGCGCTGGATTTTTGCCAGTTATATTGTGCTGGCGGTTTCTACAATGACGTGGTTTGCCCTAAGGCAACCTGAGACGCTTAATCTAGAACAACGTAAACCTTTTTCAATGAAGCGTATTTTACGGGCAGCCAAAGAAGTCATCACACATAGGATTGCTATTAGCTATACCTTATCGGCAGGTTTGGTGAGTGGGGCGTTTCTTGGCTATCTAAACTCGTCGCAGCAGATTTTTCAAGCTCAATATGGCTTAGGTCAGCGCTTTCCGCTGTTCTTTGCCATTGTGGCACTTTCACTGGGGGGCGCTTCTTTTGTAAATGCTCAGCTGGTTATGCGTTTTGGCATGAAGCGGCTTGCCCATGTCGCTTTAAGAGGCTTGGCCATTCTTTCTTTCTTAGCCTTGGCTATGAGTTTGCTGCAAGGAGGCAATCCCCCTTTTTGGCAAGTCATGACTTACTTTATGACTGCCTTTTTTTGTGTGGGTATTTTGTTTGGCAATCTTAATGCCATAGCGATGCAACCTCTGGGGCATATTGCTGGTATAGGCTCGGCAATCGTAGGTTCTTTTTCTACCTTTATCTCCGTTCCCATTGGTACTTATATTGGGCTTAGTTATAACGGAACGGTGACCCCCATGATTTTAGGACTAACGATTTTAAGTGTACTGACCCTAGGGGTTCTTTGGTGGGCCGAAGGGGCCAAGAGAAGTCTGCAAGCCAAAGCCTAAATGTAAAATATTCTTTAAACAAAGAGAGGCTCGAGCGAAGCAAAAACCCTTCTTGTTTATAGCTTTGAGATAGGCATATTCATTCTAATAGCAATTCTAGGAGCAATCTAAGCCACGTCAATCTTACTGAGTTTATTACCCTCGAACTCGATAGTATCAGTATCTCAAAATCGCTCATGAAAAAAGAATGACTTACTTTTGTCAGGAACTGCTATTTTTAGTAGCCTAGTGCTTTTGACCACCTATTCAAATTATTAGCTGAGCCCTGTCTGCTACGATAACTCCCTTTTTTATTACGAGTCGTTGATTGCCTTGTTCAACAACTGCATGCGCGGGCGTATCTCCAGGCAAAATAACAAGATCAGCCTGTTTACCGACAGATAATCCATAATCAGCATCCTTCATCACCTTGGCGCTGCTATGAGTTACGATGTCTAGCAGCATTTCGATATCCTCATCTTTGCGAAAACCACTGCGATAAGCCAGCATTTGCACGCGGTTTAACATGTCTGGGCTGTTGTGTGGTCCCCAGGTGTCCCTTATGCCATCCGTTCCACTGCAAAGCGTAACGCCTGCTTCATACAGCTTTTTTAAAGGGGGGAAGTTGCCTGTGCCAGAACCCAAAGACATGACGGCAATCTGGTTTTCTAGCAGACCATCAATCAGGCTGTTTAAATGACCTTCGTCGATTTGTCCTAAGCAGAAACAGTGGCTTATGGTTACTTTGCCCTGTAAAGACAGGGTTTTGCAGCGCTCAATGATGAGTTCTACGGAAAAGGCACCGAGTTCGCCTGGTTCATGCAGATGAATATCAAGTTCGACTTGGTGGCGATCAGCTATATCAAAAATAGTATCAAGATGGGTTACCGGGTCGCGGTCAATAATGCTGGGGTCAAGGCCGCCGATACAGTCTGCACCTTGTTTGACGGCTTCTTCTAATAACTCTACCGTACCGGGTCTTATGAGCATGCCACTTTGCGGGAAAGCTACGGTTTGCAGTTTCATCTGGTGTTTATAGCGCTCTTTATTAGCCATAACGCCTTCAAAATGCTTGAGGCCAGCTTCGGTATCGATATCTATATGCGTGCGAATATGAGTGATGCCTAATTTTATAGAGGCTTCAATTTGTTTTGCAGATTGGGTTTCGGCTGAGATCTGGTTTTGTTGGCGAAATTTACGCTCAAAATCGACAAAATCTCGAATACGTGGGCCAGGTACCTGATTTTTGTGCCAGGGAAGACCGAGCAAATTTTTATCAAGGTGCGCATGGGCGTTAATGAGACCAGGAAGTGCAAGCTGGTTTTTGGCGTCAATAGTGGAATCAGGGGTATTTGAGATTTGAATGTTAGGCTCGAGCCTTGCAATAAAGCCATCTTCAATAAGGATATCTACACTATCTTTTCCCCAGGGACGAACATTTTTTATAAGTAGTGACATATCAAGACCTTTCTAGCTAAGCAAACGAAACAGAGGACAAAATCTTGGTTTTTCTTAGCCTTAATCATAAGATAGCGAGTCGGGTTTTGATAGTTTGGTCGAGTGCACGCTGTTAAAGCAGATAAATAGTTTGCAAGAATAAAAAAGTAAACTGTACAAATAGGGCTTTTAAGCATTTAAAGTAGACGAACTGCTAAGCTCAGTAGAAACCAAACTTTTTAAAGGAACGATTCATGCTGCGAAACCATTTCCCCATTTTTGAAACCAAAACCTTTATTAACAGTTGCTCAAAAGGTGCTTTATCTAAAGAAGTTAGAGCTGCTTATGCAGCGTATCTTTATGACTGGGAACACTTAGGTTCACCTTGGGGTCTTTGGGTCGAAAATCTGGAAAAACTAAGAGTTTCGTTTGCCAAACTCATCAATGCTGAGCCAGATGAAATTGCTGTTACAACCTCGGTTTCAGCAGCAGTAAGTAGTTTGGCAAGTGCTTTAACCTTTGACGGTGAGCGTAATAAAGTTGTGGTTAGTGATTTTGAGTTTCCCACAGTAGCGCAAAACTGGCATGCTCAGGCAATGCGCGGTGCTTGCATTATGCATGTAGCTGAGCAAGGTGGCGAAATTCCTCTAGAAAGGCTCGAGGCTGCGATTGATGAACAAACCAAACTGGTAGCCGTATCCCATGTTTGCTACCGCAATGGAGCATTACAAGATGCCAATCGCATTGCTGAAATGGCGCATCAAAAAGGGGCATTACTCCTTCTAGATGCGTATCAATCCTTAGGCACAATGGCGATTGATGTTAAAGCGCTAGGTGTCGATATTTTAGTGGGCGGTACGCTCAAGTATTTACTTGGGTCATCAGGCTTGGCGTTTATGTATGTACGAAAAGAGCTTCTATCTGAGCTAAATCCAACAGCCACGGGATGGTTTGCTCAAGAAGACATCATGGCATTAGATATTTACCAGCATCAGCCATCAGCCAGTGCTAGACGCTTTGAATCAGGAACCCCACCTAACCCAAATATCTATGCGGGCTTAGCTGGGCTCGAGCTTATCCATCAATTAGGCATTTCGGCCATTGAGACGCACCTGCTTACTTTGACCACTATGTTAAAGGATTCCGCCTTGAAAAGGGGTTACAAAGTAGCAACGCCAAAGTCACACGGTGCAATGATTGCCTTTAAGTCAAATGATGTCGAAAAATTGGTTACTCTTTTGGCAGAAGATGACATTATTGTCTCGAGCCGTGATGGGAACTTGCGCATTTCACCGCATTTTTATAACTCTGAAGAAGATATAAGCTTGCTCCTAGATGCGCTAAATAAACATGAATGTTTGCTGCTTAGAAGTTAAGGTGCTAACTCAATCATCTGAAACTTGGTTAAAGAATTTGTAATAAAAAAAAGGTAGACTTTTAGTATGTCAGAGTCGGTGCCAAGAGCCTTAGATAGCCAAGAAAATCAAACCTATACCCTCACCGTAGTAGAGGAAGATAAAAGCTCGAGGCAAATTACGCTCGAGAGTTTAAAAGATGCGGCTGTTTTTGATGAAGTTAAACACCGTATAGATCAATCGCAGTTTTTTTCTTTAATTGACCTTGTACCTACGGATTATATGCTTCAGTGTCGTAAGGCAGAACTGCTTATTTACATTGAAGAGGATGATGAAGCGTTTGCCCTTTTAAAAGATAACCCATTAGTACTAGCAAGGGGGCTCGAGGCGAAGATATACATAAGCCAAAATAAATTTGAGGGTTTTGAAAACTTTATTGCCCCCTATTTTTTTCGGACAGAGCAAGAAATCTTAAGTTATAAACCTGAAAATCAAGAAGGTTTAATGCATCTTTTTGAAATGACAGCAATTTATGCCTTCCACCATAAGAATCTATACCTAGCAAAATACTTTTTGGATATAGCTGATATTTTAGCAGAAAACCTTAATATGAATGGGCGATTAGGGGTTATGCATAGTTTCTCTGCTGAAGTTTACAGACAGCTAAATATTCCCTATGGCAAATCAATTGCAATCTCGGGTAATTATAAAGCTCAGGAGTATAAGGCACTTGTTAATTTGAGGCAGAGTTGGTTAGCTGGAAAACCAAAGATATCTTCATATGTTTCAGATGACTATAAAAACCTTGTTAAAGCTTGGCTAAGCTTACAAGAAGGGCGGACCTTTTTTGTTGAAAAGACTTTAAAGCGTATTAATTCAAATGATCCTTTGATCTTAATTCATAGTGCTTTGCTAGCAATTACCTTTCTTGTTAAAACGCAAAAGCTATTAGATAATTCCTTTGAAGAGTATTTAGAACAGCTTAAAAATAATTTTCATATTTATCCATACCAGCAAGTAATCCTTCAAGATTTAATTCAGCTTTATCCTCTAGTATGTCTTTTAGCGAGCGAACATTTGCCCCAGTTCGCAGAAGTATCAGCTGAAGTTCCCGTTCTCGTGAATGAAAACTATCGTGATGGCCTACGTTGGAAAAATGAAATTGTCGTTTTACCAGTCCTTTTCAGGAGGGCATGGCTAGAAGATGACCTTTACCCCTCTCATGTTAGTCATTTGCGGTTGATTGACAAAAGCACTAGGCATAGAGCAATAAAAACTTTAAGGAAGCATAAAATTCTTAAACATCAGATCGTATCTGTAGTTAGTTATTACAAAGCCTGTGAAAACTTGAGCCAATTAGGTTATAAAAAGTACGAAATCTCACGTCAAAAACTTAAAAAACTTTACCCCAAAAGCTTAAAGAACCTGTAAAACTGCTTCCCAACCCAGGAGAAGAGAAACCTTGGTTTCTGATATTGGGTTGGGAAGGAGGTGTTGGGATGAAAAGACTACATAGAATAGCCTTTGCTACACTTCTACTTCTTCTTACATTAGCCCCTGTTTTAGCAGGTGATTGGTATGTTTGCCCTCGTTGCTAAGGGTAGTTCTTTCAGAGACCGTTTCTTTATTAAAGAGGCGGTCTTACTTATTTTTAAACTAAAGCACGGCTATTCCTAAAATATAACCAACCCGAATCGTTCGGTAATCATGATTTTGCAGAGTGTAACCTGTAAAGTAAGGGATTGAAGTCTGGTAAATAACTGAGTCGGGTTTAATTTTTTCAGTCACTTGTTTTCCTTTTAAGGTTTTGCTATAGCCATAGCGGTTATAGCTGGTTTTTT
>JAHEBB010000221.1 GCA_024642575.1 Trueperaceae bacterium
CTGAACACGATGTTCTGGGACCAGGCAAAAAGCTTTTACGGCGTGCAGAGGAAATATTCCCTAGCTTAAAACAAACCGCACTCCTTGAAGCTTCAAAGCATGTTCAGAGCGTTGGAGATAATCAAAGGGTTGAAAACTTAATCCTGAGTGGTTAACGTCTGGCTCGAGTCATGTACGTATCTGAACTATGGCTACTAGGAAATATAGAAAGGTAAGCTCAAATGCCCAGAAAGAAACGAGTAATTCGAGGACTCCGAATCATCATGCCAACTCTCGGGATAATTTGTGCCATTATATTGGCACCTTGGGACGGAATATGGGCTTGGATAAAACCCTTACCTCATACTGTTCAAGAACAAGTCGATGACGCAATTAGTCATGGCTTGGATGGCATTATTGTGTATGTAGATAAAGCAGGTGAAGCACCCGCATTTTATACAGCGGGCTGGAAAAACCGAGAAAATCAAATTCCCGCTGATCCGCAATCCTTATCTAAGATTGCCAGCATTAACAAGTTATATATAGCCGTTGCTATTACCAAACTAGTGAATGAGCAACGCTTGTCATTAGATGATACGCTTGCAAACTATTTTCCAGAACTTGTAGGGAGAATTAAAAACGCAGAAATCATCACTTTAAGACTCATGTTGCAGCACCGAAGTGGTATTCCTAATTGGGCTGACCATCCTGACTACCCTTGGGGTGACCCACCTCAAAGCAGTAGTGAAGTACTCGAGTATGCCCTAGATTTACCCGCAGTCTTTGAGCCAGGTGAAAATTATGGCTATTCAAATACCAATTATTTTCTGCTTGCGGAAATCATCGACAAGGTGCTGGGCTATAGCCATTTTCAATACATCAAAGAGGAAATTCTTATGCCGCTCGAGTTGGAAAATACATTTAGTTCGCTACGTGAAGTCAATATAGATGATGTTGCTAGTGGCTATTTCGTGGGTTATGAGCCAGATATAAAGAATACTTTCTACGGCTCAATGATAGCTACAGCAGAGGATGTAGGCATATTCATAAGAGCCTTAAATGATGGCTCTTTACTTACTGATAATGAGCAGGCTATTTACGCTTCTGTTTATGAATATGGACACTCTGGTTTGTTACCCGGTTATTACAGTATAGCTAAGTACCATAGTGAGATTGATACGGTCGTTGTTCAGTTTGTAAATACAACGGGTGGAACCCCAATAGCCCCGCTAGTAGATGTAGGTGGTGGCACCAAAGTGATGGTATCAAATGTCATTTACAACCGTATTGTCCGAATCTTAAGCAAAGCTTCCCCATAATTTCCGAAGAACTTATAACTCTCTACTTTTTGCTACATGGAACTCGTGTCATTCATTACTACACTTGTGCGCCTAACTCTATCAGATTTACGAGCTGACATTACTGCCTGAATATAGATTGAGTTGCACCAACTTTTTGTAGTGGAAAGCAAAAACCACACCAGTGACACTACTTTCAAAGGAGAAACCCATGATGCAACGGGCTAACCCTGTTGGTGACGTGGCAAGCTCTACGCGCACAATCTATGTAGCGCCTGACGTGCTGACGATAACCGTCTTTGTTTCTATCATGTTGCGCTTATCTATGGAGGTTGTGCTTTAGTTATACCCTTCAACTTGCTTCAAAAGCCCTCTGCAAAAACCTAACACTTTGGTGACACATCCCTATTCCTCTAACTCTAAAGTAAGCTTATGAGTCAAGGACCAACGGGAATTGTCATGATGAATTTAGGGGGACCAAAAACCCTAGATGATGTTCAACCCTTTTTGTTAAAGCTCTTCGAAGACCGTGAGATTATTCAGCTTCCCGCACAAATTTTTTTAGGCCCTTTTATTGCTAAACGGCGTACTAAAAGCGTGCAGCAAAACTACGCTGATATCGGAGGCGGTAGCCCTATTCTCAAGTGGACAACCGAGCAGGGTCAGGGCATGTGTGTGCGGCTTGACAAACTTTCACCGCAAACAGCGCCTCACAAGTTTTATATTGCATTTCGCTATATTAACCCTTTTAGCGAGGACGCTTTAAAGGCTATGCAAGCAGATGGCGTAAAGCGCGCAGTAGCTTTTACCCAGTATCCGCAGTTTAGTTGTGCGACAACAGGTAGCAGTCTAAATGAAATCTGGCGTGCAGCCAAACGTTTGGGTTTACAGGATGCTTTTGACTGGAGCGTTATTGACCGTTGGCCTACGCATCCTAAGTTTATTGAGGCTATGACCAAGACAGTTAAGCAAGGTCTTGCCCAGTTTGACAAAAAAGATCAGGATGACGCGCTGATTTTGTTTAGCGCTCATTCTTTGCCCATGAATATTATTAACCGCGGTGACGCTTACCCAGCAGAAATTGGCGCAACGGTCCACGAAGTCATGAAACAACTGAACTACTCACATGAATACATGGTGACCTATCAATCTGAAGTTGGTCCTGTACCTTGGCTAGGACCATCGACGGAAAATGTCATCGAAGAACTCGGTAAGAAAAAGCGTAAAAATGTGCTGGTGGTAGGCATTGCTTTTACCAGTGACCATATTGAAACGCTTCATGAATTAGATATTGAGTACGGTGAACTGGCACATGAAGCAGGCATAAGCAATTACAAACGCGCACCTGCCCTAAATGGTATGCCTTTGTTTCAAGATGCGCTGGCAGAGATTGTGGCAGAGCATTTGACGAGGGGTGACGCTTGCAGCAAACAATACGGCTTGCGTTGCGCTGGGTGCGTAAATCCGCAGTGCCGCAATATCTTAAACCCAGTCGTCCCTTTTAAACGTACCAATGTGACTGCTTCACCAAAAAACAAAGACTATCAGACTGTTTAAATAAATTTACTTCTTAGGTTAATAATTTGCCTAAGAAGATACATGATAGGTTTCCTTTGAGATAAGGTATTTTATCTGATATATGGGCAGAACTATAGAAAATCTAAAGTTTAAGGAAAACGTTAAAAGTATTATTTAACCTGAGTTCGGAGTTTTCGAAATTCAGAAATATTGTCCCTGACGCATAATAGAAATTTGCTCTAACCCTCATTTCAGAGTAAAAGGATCGATTTTAAGCCAAACTCGCTATTTCGGCCAAAATTAAAGAGCTTTCAGAACGTCGAATTTGAGAAAGTGCGTCAGGGACGCAAACTAAACTCCGAACTCAGGTTATTTATCCTGTGCTTTCACTCGTTATTTCGCCTTTAGCCCCAGCAAAGGCTTGGGAGGCTTGAATCTATAGTAAAGAGTTCGCCAGAAACTGCAAATGCGATTCTCAGATAGTTTTATAGATTGCCTCTGCATAAGAACTCAAATTGCCATCTTGATTGATTCATTTTTATCCTTTCAGGTTATACGACTTGAGGGAGTAAAAATAAAATTAGCAAGCTAGTAGTTGACAATGATTGTAAAGAACGTTTCTTGCTTCCTTAGAGTTGTAAACTGACTATTTATGACTCTCAAACATTGCAAACCTACCCGCGCACACTTGAATAGAGGGGTTTAGATGTCTACAAAATTGCAATCTCTGCTCGAGACACAAGCTTGGGTTCTTGCCGATGGGGCGCTTGGCACTAATCTCTTTAGCATGGGTTTAAAACAAGGTGACCCACCTGAAACCTGGAATACCGCGCATCCAGAAAAAATTATTAGTCTGCACAAGGCCATGATTGAGGCTGGCGCAGACATCATTTTGACCAATTCCTTTGGGGGCACGCGCAACCGCTTGAAGTTGCACCCAGGTTTAGAGGATCAATGTTTTGCTATCAATAAACGAGCCGCAGAGTTAGCGCATCAGGCTATTAAAGAAAGTGGTAAAGAATCCGTGGTCGTGGCAGGCTCGATGGGGCCAACAGGTGATTTGTATGAGCCGATTGGCCCTCTAAGCATTGCCGAAGGCGCAAAAGCCTTCGCCGAACAGGCACAGGGCCTAGCTGCAGGTGGTGCAGATGTTTTATGGCTCGAGACTCTTTCTTCGCTAGAAGAAATCCAGGCTGCGATTCAAGGTGCTGAAACGACCGAGCTACCTTTTGTGGTAACCGTTAGTTTTGACTCCAACGGTAAAACCATGATGGGGCTATCACCTACTGAATTTGCGGATTGGGTTAGAGGCTTAAGCAAAAAACCTATTGCTTTTGGCGCTAATTGTGGTTCAGGAACACCTGATTTAGCCGCAAGTTTACTGGCAATAGGAAAACAAAATCAGCCAGATATTTTGGTAGCTAAGAGCAATGCAGGAATTCCACAGTACAAGGACGGCGAGTTTGTCTTTTCTGGTACGCCTGAGCATATGGCACGCTACGCTGTGCTTATGCGTGATATGGGGGCAAAAATTATAGGCGGATGTTGTGGTACTTCGCCCGAGCACTTGAAGGCAATGCGTGACGCGCTCGAGCGCAGCCCCAAAGGTGAAACCCCCAGTTTAGAAACCATCGTTGCTGAATTAGGTAGCTTAAATCTGGCAAAAGCTGACAAAGCTAGCCGTGAAAGCCGCCGTGGGCGCAGGGCATAATGACTCTTGATCTAGCTATCTTTACCCTAGAAGCGAATGCCGAGTGTATAAAGGCCAGTCTTGCTCCTGTTGCTCAGGAACAGTCACGCTGGAAACCTGATGAGACTCAGTGGTCAATGCTTGAAGTCATTAACCACCTTTACGATGAAGAACACTTAGATTTTCGTAAACGGCTTAAGGCGACCCTCGATGATCCGACAAAACCCTGGGAACCTATTGACCCTCAGGTATGGGTCGTTGAGCGCAGGTACAATGACCGTGAGCTTCTAAGCTCAGTCAACAACTTTTTAGCCGAACGGCAGATTTCGCTCGAGTGGCTGCGAAGTTTAAACCAGCCTGGAAGTTTAAACCAACCTGATTTAGAAATAAGGGCAAGCCATTTAAAAAATAGAAGCTTTAAAGTCAAAGATTTGCTAGCAAGCTGGCTCGCTCATGATTTACTGCATATTCGGCAACTAACTCGGCTTAAGTACCAGTATCTGGCAAAAGACTACACCATTGATTATGCCGGTAACTGGTAAAAGCCCTGTGGGTAAAGCAATTACCGTTCGCCTGTTAAAAGTTGAGGACTGGAAGCTACTCGAAAAGGTGGCTCCTGAGGTTTTTGACTATGCTATTGATTTTGGCAGAACCAAGGAGTTTTTAGCAGATTCCAGACACCATTTGGTCGTTGCATTTGATAATGACTTGATTGTTGGCATGGCCTCGGCTGTTCATTACATTCACCCAGATAAAGCCCCTGAACTTTGGATAAATGAAGTGGGCGTTTCGCCTGCTTATCAAAATCAAGGTATTGGAAGGCGGTTGATGGATTGTTTGCTGGAACATGCCAAAACACTAGGGTGTAAAGAAGCCTGGGTACTTACCCACTGGGACAACACGCCAGCCAGACTACTCTATAAAAGTGTGGGAGGTAAAGAAGAGCCTGAACGCCCTGTTTACTTCACTATTGATTTAGGTGCTGGTCAAGACTAATTTTTTGAGGTGAACATCTTATGCAACGATAGTCTTTGTAATAGGTGATAGCTTAAAATTAGAGTGGAACCGACCAGATGATATCTGCTACTCAAGGTTGCTTGACCAGATGCTACCTGCTATTGGTAACCAGATGCTACCTGCTGCTCAAGGCTATTTAACCAGATGATACCTGCATCTTTATCACCAGATGCTACCTGCTAAAGGGCTAGTTAAGCTTGCGTAAAGAATTAAGAAAAATGCCTAGCCCACCCGAAAAAAGCGTCAAGATAAGCAAAAGATCAAAGGCTGACATACCGACAAAGACAAAATTAATGCTGCGTATAACGCCAAACACCAGAGCCACAAGTGCGCCACCTGCCAAAACCCAGCCCAGATAATTGCGTCTGCTATAAAAAACCATCGTGACGCCAATCATAAAGGGAATAAGCAGCATGCCACTGGTTATCTGGAAACCACCAAAACCATATAAGCGAGACCCCATTCCAAAGCCTGTTCTGACCTGAACAGAGTCAAGAAATAAGTAGCCACCACCAACCATGAGAGCAAGTCCAATAAGAAATTGAACAATCCCACCTTCTGTACCACCTGCACCTTTAGGCATAGGGGCTAGTTTACCTTGAAAACGCTTGCTTGTCTTGCTACCAAAGGGGGAGAAGTGAATAGCTAGCCATTTTAAGCTCAATTTTGAAGTGCTCTGATACGATGAGCTATGCTTGCTAGTTGTGCAGTTGCTCCTTCTGACGAAACTCTGCTCGAGCCTGCCCAGAAACTTGCCCGTCGTCTTAACTTAACGCTAACGACCTTAGCTAATGCAAATACAGATTTCTTGTTAGTTCTAACGCCAGAAAGGCTCGAGCTAGATAAACCTGGCGAAAATACCAAAGGTCTGTATGTTGATTTTTCAGATTTTGTATTTCGCCAAGGCAAAGAGCCTATTGCCAAAGCTATGGGGCTAAAAGGCAGCTATAAACCTCGGGTTTTAGACTGTACTGCGGGTTTAGGGCAAGATGCCTTTGTTCTGGCAGCGCAAGGGTCTGAGGTAATTATGTGTGAGCGCTCGAGCCTTATTCACGCGCTGCTCGAAGATGGTTTAGCAAGGGCCTTAAAAGACCCACGATTGGCAGAGATAGCCTCACGGATGACCCTGCATCATCAGGATGCGCTGGGCCATTTACAAAGTTTAAAGGACATGCCCGATGTAATCTACCTTGACCCCATGTACCCTGAATCAGGTAAGACAGCCGCCAAACGCAAAAGTATGCGTTTTTTTAGAGATCTTGTTGGCGATGATTTAGACGCTGAAATCGCACTAAAAAAGGCGCTAAGTTTGGAAGTAAAACGTGTGGTGGTAAAACGCCCTTTAAAAGCGCCTCCTTTAGCAAACCTAAAACCCCAAGGCACCCTAAAAGGCAAAACCACACGTTTTGACATTTATTAAAGAGTTTGGCTTATGCCTTTCTCGTTCGCCGATCGATAATGGGCAAAAGCAAGTGTGAAGGATAGCTTGCACTATGGTAAACACGGTTAACTGCCTCGCGGTAACTATCCGCACTCTCAGAAGCAATTTCGCCACCCGTATTGCTATTGCGTGAAAATTTAGGAAAATTAGAGCTTGAAACTTCTAAACGAATACGGTGGCCTGGCAAAAAGACATTTGAGGTGGCAACCAGATCAATCTCGATATTATAGATTTGACCAGGAATCATCATCTTTTGTTTTTGCTTTGATTCTCGGTAGCGCATACGCAAAATACCATCTGCCAAGATTAAAGCTCGGCCATCTGGATAGACATCCACCAATTTTGCGGTGAAATCTGTGTCAGGGGCAGAAGAAGCAACATATAAGACCAAACTCAGTGGCCCTGTTACCTCAAGTTCTTCCTGGAGAACAGGAGTTGAATAGCAAAGCACATCAGCACGCATTTCGATCTGCCGCTGATCTCTAGGGCCACTATTAAAGGGCCAGGGCAAAAAGTTCGTGCCGCCTAAAGTAGGTACAGGGTTACGTGGATCATACAAAAAGATGTCTTCGGCTTCGTGCGTGGGTTGCTCTAAACTAAGGGTTCCATCTCCTAAAGCAGTATTTGCCTTGCCATCACTATGCAGGTAAAAGGGCTTAAGCAGCATATCGGGTAAGGGCCAGTCATCTTCTTCACGCCACTGATCGTGGCCCATGACAAAGAGTTTGACGGGTTTTTCTTGGCTTATGCCCGTATCAATCCCTTTTAGCCAGTAGTCAAACCAGCGCAAGTGATTGCCTTGAGGATTGATAGAAGCGTAGCTGCCTGCCGCTCCAAATTCACGTTCGGGATAATCAGCCGTCATAGGGTGAACCCAGGGGCCAATGACCAAACGCTGATGCTGTCTGGCAGTACTACTCCCGCCCCGTTCTTTCATCCCCTTATAGTGAGCAAGGTTGCCTGCCAGAAAGATATCAAACCAGCCTGCATGCTGCAAATTGGGTACGGTAATCTGTTCGTAGGCTTCGGTTAATGAAATAGAGCGCCAAAAGTCATCATACTCAGGATGCTCGAGCCAGGTAAAAAACTGCGGTGAAACGTCCTTGAGATGCGCCTGTTCTTTGAGTGGCAATTGCTCATATAAAGCCTGCCAATCAGCTGTAGCCTGTGACAAGGGAAGCATGTCTAAACCTTTACGCATCCTAGTATTCAGGGAAACAATCGTATTCCAAAAGAGCGTTCCCCCTAGCTGGGTTGCGCCACCTTGACCAGCAAGGTCGCCATAAAAACTTGCGGGTGTAACAGGTGTTGCCATAGCGTAAACTGCGGCTGGTGTTTGTGAGGCTGCACGCCAAGCAGTGGTTCCAAGATAGGACTGACCAAAAAGACCCACGCGACCGTTCGACCAAGGCTGCACTGCTACCCAGGCGACCGTATCTTCACCATCAAGATCTTCTTGCACAATAGCTCTAAACTCACCTTCAGAAGCAAAGCGACCTCGGCAATCCTGCACCACAACGGCGTAGCCAGCTTCGGCAGTGCGGAGCACATTCAAGCCCTGAGAAGCGGCTGAAGGTACAAGCTCTTTATCATAGGGGGTTCGTAGCAAAATGACTGGAAAGGTTTCCTCTACAGCCGGTCGGTAGATATCTGCCCTAAGCGTTACCCCATCGCGAGTTTGCATTTCGACATTTTTTTCAATCATTAGGTTCATGGCGCTTCCTTTTAGCTCAGATAAAATTCAAACC
>JAHEBB010000731.1 GCA_024642575.1 Trueperaceae bacterium
CTACTTACTTTCTAAGTGATGTGTGGCTAGCAAGCCACTCAACAGCGTCAACGCAGCACCCGCTAGGGTTGCAAGGGTCGGTATTTCCTGCCAGATCAAAACACCCCACATCGCGTTTATTGGCAAGGTGACATATTCAAATGGCGCAGCTACCGAGGCTAGCGCCAAGCTATAAGCCCTTGCGATGCAATACATTCCAGCTGCCCACACCAGCCCTAAGCCAGACATAATCATAAAATCCACTAAACTTGGCACCGTCCAGTCACGCAAAAGAAAAGCAATACTAGGATGAGCCTGCGTGGTATCGCCAAAAAGCAGTGGTAAAGGAATCAACACAAGAGCGGCAATTAGATAGACGAGCGAACTGTAATAAGCCATCGTTGCGCTGCTATCAGTTGTTCGCAGTTGCCGTGTGATGATGACATTAAGCGCGTAAAAGAGTACCGATAACAAAATAAAGATTGACCCCAGATTAAAGCTTGCTGAACCAGGTCTAACAATGAAAAGTACACCTAAAAAGCCAACGGTAAGCGCAAGCCAGTGGCGCAGACTGACCCTTTCTCTTAAAAATAAGACAGATAAAATAGTAATCAGCAGGGGTGCGGAGTACCGAATCGATTCAATGTCAGCGAGAGGCAAAGCTGCCAACCCCATAAAGTGCGTTGTGTAAGAAAGAAACAGGAAAAACCCACGCAGGTACTCGAGCCTATATTGCTTGGTTTTGGGTAAACTGCGTCCGCCTTCAAAGTAAAAAAAGACGAGCGTTAGGGGCAGGGCAACAAGGCTGCGAAACGTCACAATTTCTAAAACAGAATAGTCACCGCCAATCCATTTCACTGCGATATTTTGCAGTGAAAAGATCAGCATGGCGAGCACTAGAAAGCTGACGCCACGTAGGTTGTCACTAAGGGGTTTCACTGCGAGCTTTTACTCAAACCCTATCACCGCTTCGCACTCAGTCATTGAGCGCTATAGGGAATTAAACCAACAACTTGATGCGGCACATAAGGCTCTTCTAAATAAGCCATGTCTTCGGGGTTAAGCTTGACCGAAATGGCGTCTATTGCTGCCTCTAAGTGGGCGAGCTTGGTCGCACCAATAACAGGCGCGACCACGGGCGCTTTTTGCCACATCCAGGCTAGCGCGACATGGGCCATTGGCACGGCATGTTTTTTGGCGACCTCCGCGACGCGCTCGACAATTAGGTTGTCAGAATTGGCAGTTGCATCGTACTTCTGTTTGGCAATCTTGTCAGACTCGAGTCGGGTACTGGTTTCAGATAAAACTCGAGCTAATCTCCCTGATGCCAGTGGGCTGTAGGGTGTGACTGCAATTTTTTCTTCATGACAAAGTGGCAGCATTTCTCTTTCTTCTTCGCGGTAGATGAGGTTGTAGTGATTTTGCATTGAGATAAAACGTGTCCAACCGTTCTTTTCAGCGACGTGGAGTGCTTTTTGAAACTGCCAGGCGTACATCGCTGACGCGCCGATATATCTGGCTTTACCTGCTTTTACAACGTCATGCAAAGCTGCCATCGTTTCTTCGATAGGCGTGTGGTAGTCCCAGCGGTGGATGATGTAGAGATCCACATAATCTGTGCCCAAGCGTTTAAGGCTTTTATCTACTTCGCTCATGATGGCTTTTCGAGAAAGACCAGAACCGTTGGGACCATCATGCATCTTGCCAAAGACCTTTGTTGCGATCACCACTTCATCACGATTGGTAAAGTCTTTTAGGGCGCGACCTAGAATTTCTTCGCTTACACCAGAGGCGTAGCCGTTGGCTGTATCAAAAAAATTTACGCCTAAGTCAACGGCCTTTTTGATGATAGTGCGGCTATCCTCTTCACTAAGCGCCCATTTGTCGTGGGCCCAGCCTTCAGTCGTACCAAAACTCATACAGCCGAGGCAAAGCGGTGATACATCCATACCTGTATTGCCAAACTTTACATAGTCCATTTCAAATCTCCTTTAATGATTTGGTATCGCTGCTGCGGTATTGTTTCGGTAATCATTCCATTATACCTATTTATTATTGAGTCCTAGTACGTATAAATAAGCTCCTGTCCACTACTTCTTCTTTGCTTGAATGCATCTGTGAATACCTGCATAACAGTTAAAGAACAGTCGTTTAATAAGTGTTATGGTGGTTTTATTTATATTTCGCAAGCTTTTCTTTTTATCCTTAAAGAGTAAAGTGCCCGAGTCGCAAGGATGGACTCAGGCACTTTAGTTACAATGCCTTGCGCTGAGTTTTATCTCTATTTCGCCTTTCGCGTATCCAGTCATAAATTAGCAATGAAAAGTAAACTGCGCCAGGCAAACTTAAAATTAGAACTAGAATGTTTAAATCTTTCATGAAAATAGTTTAGCTAGAA
>JAHEBB010000732.1 GCA_024642575.1 Trueperaceae bacterium
GAAAAAGCGCTCGAGCGTGCAAAAAAAGCTGACCAGCAGCTTGCCAAAAAGGAAGCTGTCGGACTACTTCATGGTTTGCCGGTAGCTCATAAAGATTTGGCGCATACCAAAGGAATAAGGACTACAGAAGGCTCGCCACTTTTTAAAGATTTTGTTCCCGAACAAGATGATTTGATGATTGAGCGCATCAAAGCGGCCGGCGCTATTACGGTCGGTAAGACCAATACACCTGAGTTTGGCGCAGGTTCGCAAACCTTTAATGAGGTTTTTGGCGCTACCAAAAACCCCTATGACCAAAGCAAAACCTGTGGCGGCAGTAGTGGTGGCTCGGCGGTTGCTTTAGCGGCGGGTATGGTGCCACTGGCAGATGGTAGCGATATGGGTGGTTCACTCAGGAACCCGGCAGCCTTTTGTAATGTCGTAGGCTTCAGAACAACACCAGGTCTTGTTCCTGATTACCCTAGCTCAAGAGCCTGGGGCACCTTTAGTGTGGTTGGGCCTATGGCACGTACAGTTGAGGATGTAGCCCTCTTTTTAGCAGCGATGGCTGGGCAAGATGATCGGGTTCCTATAAGCCGAACTGGTGACCCCAAGCAGTTTCTAGCACCGCTCGAGACAAAGCTAAAAGGCAAACGCATTGCCTGGGCGATTGAATTTGCAGGTTTACCGTTTGATAAACGGGTTACGAAAACGCTCGAGCCTTTAGCAAAAACCTTTAGCGATTTAGGCTGCATCGTCGAGCCTGCCCAACCAAGTTTTGCCGAAGCGGATGAGGTTTTTAAAATCTTTAGAGCACATTCTTTTGCTGCCAGCCACCATGAGCGCTTAAAAACCCAGCGAGACAAATTAAAAGACACGATTATCTGGAATGCTGAAGAGGGTTTAAAACTAAGCGCTTTAGACCTAGCCAAGGCCGAAGAAGCCAGAACCCGGTTGTTTGTTCGGGTAGCAGAATTTATGAAAACCTACGATTATCTGATCTTACCCGTAACGCAAGTACCTGCTTTTGACATCACTATGCCCTACCTCAAGGAAATTGAAGGTGTAAAGATGGAAACCTATATCGACTGGATGAAGTCTTGTTATTACATCAGTACGATTGGCAATCCTGCCATAAGCGTGCCAGGAGGTTTCACGTCTGAGGGTTTGCCTATTGGTTTACAAATAGTTGGGCGTTATGGACATGACCTTGAGGTCTTACAGCTTGCCCACGCTTTTGAACAAGCCACAAAGTTCGGGGAAAAACGCCCCCGTTTTAGTTAACGCGCACCGTAATATTTCCAAAGGTGCTACCTTCGCCAAGGTCGGTTAAGCGTTCACTGGTCAGATCGTTTAAACTTTTACCATCAGGGCTGAGTTTCGGCCACCACTGACCAAGAGCCGTTGCGGTGCCTTCTTTGGTGGCGTCACAGACCCAAATTTTTCGCAAGATACTACCTTGCTTGCTGCTTAAGGTGCGAATAAACTATCCATTATGCAAATGTTTGAAATTCTTACAGGCGATGTATTCGAAATAAAAGGCCAGCTACTAACAGTCTTCAAAATAAGAATCGCTGTCGTAGGTGATGTCATAAATACGCACGTTCATTACACCTATTCAGACGAAGTGAAAATTAAACTTGTTAACGATTTTTGCACTATGATTGCACAAGGTCTTAATGATGGCAGCCTAAACAACATCAATAGACCTGCTGATTTTAAGCTAGCCTAAGGTAAGTCTTAAAAGTAAGGCATAGGTGGGCTAAGGAATGCAGCATTCACTTATGCTGAATAGGGTTTTACTGTGCTGACATAGATTCCAGCCTGCGCTGGAATGACAGTGCAATTCGTCATGCCAAGGACACTTGGCATCCATAGCTTAGCCTCAAAAAAGGATGCAGTATTTATCTTATTTGGAATCGGTTTTTACTCTGATGGCATGGATTCCAGCCTTCGCTGGAATGACAGTGAAAATCGTCATGCCAAGGACGCTTGGCATCCATGTCTTAGCAGTAAAAGATAATGCAGCATTCACCTAATAGGAATCAGTTTTTGGTATTTAAGGTATAGATTCCAGCCTGTGCTGGAATGACGAGACTATTTAAACCTAGAGCATTGGCAACAGTTCAACCTTTTCATCAGGCACGTAAAAACTACCTTCGGTTATGCCCTCTGGTGCGGCTGTCTCGAGGGTTTGAGCTAAATCTTTAAAGCTAAGCTTGTTGTTAAAAGCATCTTGAAAGGCTCTAATAATGGTCTTGACCTGTTTGGCATCCTCATGTACAAACTCGAGCCTGTAGTTCACTATGCCAGCAGCTAACCAATCTTCCAGATACTTCGCGCCTGTTTGTGCCTCGGCACCAAAAACGGTATTGCGGCAACCGACATCTGCCATGA
>JAHEBB010000733.1 GCA_024642575.1 Trueperaceae bacterium
AAAGGGGGAAGTTTAGTCCTCCCCTTTATAAAAGGGGAGCTAGAGGGGATTTCCGCTGGGGGTCGAAATGAGATGGTTTTTAAGAAAAATTCAGGATGACTTATGTATTTGCTTAGATGAGTCTTGTTACTATTGACTGAATGCAATTTAGGCTTTGCTCAGCTTAAGACTATCTCCAAGCTGAATCTTTAACGCTTTATGAGCATTACTATTTCTAACGCCAATTTCAATAAAACCGCTGCTGCCTGTATAGGCTACGGTTTCACCGATTTCTACGCTGGCAAAGTTAGGGTAAATGGGGCTTAAGCTTTGGTCTTGCTTTGTTACTATCCAGTTAGTTAAAGGAGGCTCGAGCTTTTGACTGGGTAAATTGGTCACCAGATTGCCAAAACGGTCAATATGAATGATTTGGGCTTGCCAACTGCCATCCTTAAGACAAGGTTGAGCTAGCTCGAGCTTAACCAAACCCTCCTTTGTTAATGCCGACCCTAAGTTGCTAATATCTGTGCCTTTGGCAAGTTGCGCTGCTGCGGGTGAAAAGATGTCACGTCCGTGAAACGTCGTGCTGGTATTGGGCAAATGAAACGCTGAATTGTCCAGACTTACAACTCTTAAAACCTGCTCATGATTTAACAGGGGGGTGGCAATGCCATTATCGGGGCAAACCAAATACATTGTTTTGCCGTTTGCTTGAAACTCGAGCGCAATCGCCTTACGCGTGCTACCCACACCGGGGTCAATCACAAAACAAAAGACCGTTTTATCAGGAAAGTACTTGTAGCTGATAAAGAGATTAAAAATGGCCTCATTTAAGTTTTGCGGGCTAATATTGTGGTTTAAATGCACCACCTTAGCCTCAGGCGCTATTCCATACATGACGCCTTCACAGATACCTACACAAGGGTCTACCGAACCAAAATCGGTAGCAAAAGCTATGACTTGTTGCTGATTCATCTAAGGACCTCCAGAAACGCTTTAGTAAAGCGCGGAAATCCTCTACATCTACCTGAGCACTCTGATGAATTTGTACCCAGCTGGACTTAGCACCTCACCCTAAGGGTTGGTTGCTGCGGTGTCATAGTGCCAGATCACTCAACCGCTCTTGATAATAGAGTTGCACGTAAAACCGTGCAGCAGTTAGTTTAAAAAGCGGATTTCATTCTGTCAAGTTCTATTACCAAGCGGAATTGTTGATTGTGTAACATCAAAAATTCCGACCCAGGGGAGTATGCTCAAATAAGCTAAGTATTGTTACACTGACTTTTCAGTTTAGTATAGGAGGCTGTTTTGGCAGTCGGAGATACTGTCTTAGACTCATAACCAGCGGCAAAGGGGATAAAACCAAAAAGAGCCAGGCAAGTCTAATGCCAATCGGGCTTAAGATGCGTAGGTTACGAGCATAGCTTTTTTGAAAACTGTTAAAATCACCGGCATAAACAATACGTGCAGTGATGCCTGCGCTTTCTTGATCTAGCTCGTTAAACCTCAAATAGCTCGAGCCCCAAACAATCACCTGCTCACCACTCCGCAAAGCTTTTTCAAATACTCGGCCTCCTGCTTGCCAGTTAGCCGCTTTGTAGCCCTCGCTTATTGGGATAGTTGTACCATCACCTAATCGGATACTTAAGTTCGGCAGCCAGTTAGCGCGGCTGCGTCCGATATGGGCAACAACGTCACCCTCTTCAGCCATATCTATAAACCCCGAAACCAGCAAATCAAACTCACGTGTAGATAGCACCAGACGCTCTAAGGTACTAAAAGGCTCGAGCTTTGAAACATTTAAAGCTCTGTCAGCTTCAAACCACAGGGATTGTGCGGCGAATACTGTCATAAAGCTTAAGGTAAGCCCAAAAAGAACGCCGTTACGCGCTAGCTTTCTTGTCTGCAATTTGGGTAACGAAAAGCGGATAAGTAAAAAACTTAGTAGAGCAATAATAAGCAGGGCAGTTAGGGCACCGAAACATTTGGCAATCAGCTCAGCCATATTTGGTCTTAGCCTAGGACAAATAGGCGTAAGCAGGTATAAAGATTTTGGCTTTTAAGGACAAGCTCTTCAATTCTCAATGGATTCTGAATTTCTATAAACACAATTTTGAATATTTGCTTCTTAAAAACTGGCTTCGTAGCCAAACGATTGTTTATGTGACGCCCTTGTGACACCTCCTTTTGTTTACTGGTCTTAGACCTTAAGGAGGTTGTTATGAAGTACCTTTCGATTTGCATTTTGAGTTTCTTACTGATGGTTCTAGCGGCCTGCCAAACAACTGATGTTTCTCCACAACCGAGCCCACAACCTGAAACGGGTAGCTTACTTAAAGCTGTTATTAAGGCTTCGACACTCGAGGGTAAAGCCCCCTTAAGCATTCAATTTGATGC
>JAHEBB010000222.1 GCA_024642575.1 Trueperaceae bacterium
GCTAACTCTTTAAGGCTAAATCCGTAAGTTTTATAAGCGCCACTCAGAATAACTGCCAATGCCTGAAATGGTTTGGAAGAAGAGCGCATGGCGATTTGCAGTATCGGGTTCCCAGCACTAAGCAGTAATTCCCCCTGAGGACTTAAAGCCGCAAGGGAAATAGGATGATGGTCTTCAACAAAGTCTCCGCGGTAGGCATCAACAAAAGCGGTTAAATCTTTGGACATAGGTCTAAGCTTATCGCTTTTCCGAAAAGGCGTCTTGAGCTTAGACAGCAAACTTCTCGATATTGTTAAATCCCCATAACACCAAAAACTCCCTAATTGAGGTGCTAGAAAAAGTTATAAATGCAAAAAAAGCTCAGAAGTTGGACAGAGAAGAAAATAGAGTCTGCCAGAACTACATTAAAGAAAGAGCCTGTCTTAATCAAAAGATAAAGGAATAATCGTTATATCCCTCTAAACTTAAGGACAACCGGTTATTTTCTGTGGATCATACATAATCTGAACAAGACGTGCTTCTAGGATGCTGATATTTGTTGAATCTGGGGGTTTAGTGAGGTCGAGGCAATTGTTATAAATAGACAGCCTGTCTTTACTACCCAGCCCCACATTATCAACTAGCGCTTGAACATCTTGTACGTAATTGTCTTCTAGTCCAAGATATTTAAGATTTATTAGACCTTTTAAAGAGCTAATATCACCAATGCTGTTTTTATTAAGACTAAGGTTTTGCAAATTGATTAAGCTACTCAATGCCTTTATGTCACTAATGTTGTTATTACCGAGGCTAAGCGTTTGCAGATTGGCTAAGCCGCTTAAATAGCTGATATCATTGATACTGTTTCCATGAAGTTCAAGGTATTGCAGGTTTACTAGAGCACTTAAGGGACTAAGGTCGCTAACATGGTTGCTATAAAGCCTCAGATTCTGTAAATTTATTAAGGAGCTTAAGGCACTAATATCATCAATATTATTCCTAAAGAGTTGGAGGGTTTGCAAATTTATCAAGCCAGTCAAAGCCTTTAGATCACTAAGGTTCATCTTAGCAAGGTTAAGAGATTGCAGGTTTGTTAAGTCCGTCAATGGACTGATGTCAGTAACACTGTTATATTCAAGATCTAGATATTGCAAGCTTGTCAGGCCCGCTAAAACACTAATATCAGCGACACCGTTATATCCAAGGTCAAGAAATTGGAGGTTAATAGCGAACTGAAGCCCTGTCAGATCTGAAATACCCCCATAGCTAGCACTAAGGTGATTTAGCAATTCTATATCAGCACAGCTTAGGTCAGCACTTTGTTTATCCAGTTCATTGCGGATAGCAAGTTCAAGATTTGGATCTGGAATCACTAAAGGTTCAGTACAATTAGCTGGTTCCGTCCCAGAATAGGGAATAAAGAACCACTTGACATCTTTAGGTGGAACTCGAGTCTCTAAACTTACCTCTTTAATATTCCCTGTCTCACTATTAACTGCTTTTACTTCCACCACCGTAAAATTCCAGCCTTTTTTATAATTAAGGTCAAAGCTAATGTGTGTAGTCTCAAGGCTAAAGGGTGAAACACTAATCTCTCGAATAGTGCAGTATTTGGCTTTAACAGTGACATCGTTTTCAGCATATGTCCGCAATATAACAGCATCTCCAACTTCAGCTATTGGTGTTTCGTTGGGGTCGAAAGGAGCAAAGCCCAAAAAGGAACCCCACACCCATTTAGGACTGCTTGCTTCCAGAAGATACCCAAGGTAAGTTTCTCCTTGTTTAGCGTACAAAAAAATGCCAGGTTGAAGCCTAGTTTCAGGTTGGCTAATTGCTAATTCACACTCAAACAGATCATTTAAAACAGTTAGGCTTTCTAGAAATCTATCATCAGTAATCGTTTTGGGTAATTCAAAGTTAAACTTGCCATCTGGGGCTATTTTTCCTGTACCAATCGTATCGTTTTCAAACTCTATATTTGGCAAGGCAAAAAGTTCGGCTTCAGCTTTATCGTAGTTAGCTACTGTTCCCGAAAATACTCTGACTGATTCACCAAAGTACAAGTCAGATGGCGGCGTTTTTGAATCTGGTGGCTTTGTTGAGGTTTTTTGGTTACAACTTACGAAAACAACTAAAAAGATGGATATGAGTCCCAGCCATTTAAGATGCCAGCTTATTTTGCCCCATCTCATTTGCTACCTCCTTTATAGGTCAAAATGTGTTGAAAACTGTTGTCTTGTTTTTTCTAAACCTGAACCAACCTAAATCGCAATTTCGAATTAGGGTAGCTTTAGGCTGGTAGAGCAACGACCTTTACTTACAGCTGAGCCCTTAAAAAGATTCAGTCACTTCTGCGGGATTTAAGGTATAAATAGCGCCTGTTACAATGTCAACCCCGATAAGGAGCCCAGAAACAGCTACTGAAGGCAACATAATAAGAAGTCCTATGTCTTTACTAAAATCCGGGTAGCTAGCCATACTTGGAATTGAAAGAGCAGCACCTAGACCTACAGGAATAGCATCAAGGCTAATGCCTGGCCATCCATCATTAACTACTTGAGGCTCGAGCCTAATTAGTCTCTCTTGCTCTCCATACTTAAGCAATAAGTCATGACTCTGCCCTCTTGAGACATTAAGTTCAAGAGGGGTAACACCCATCAGTTCATCATCAAGATAGACCTCTACGCCAACTGGCTGAGTGCTAACTGGAACCATTTGACCTGTACCATTAATGAGTAATGCACAGCTTGTCAAATTAAATAAAAGAGGAATTAAACTTAGCGTAAGTAGGCGGGGACCTTGCTTGTTAAGAGCGCTAAAATGTGTCATAAATTGACACCTCCTTAGTGGGTTCTAGGTCATCTTTTTTTCGTTCAACTCGACTATGCACAAATTCTTTAGCTGATACAAGCGCTATTTCGGACGGTTTTTGTCAGGAAACAACGCTTGACGAGGAATTTAGGCAATAATTAAGATTCTTCCTTGATTCAGCTGTCTGAAGGCTCAACTTACTAAGCTAAAATGATTGACTTTAGGAGTTTATAAATGCTCAACCCATTTATTTTTCGTTTTTGGCTCGAGCTTTTTTCTGTTTCTGGGAATACCAAACTTTCTTCTTGTGTATAGCTATTAACACAAATTAATACCCCCTTGGGGTATACTAACTTTCATTGGATAGTGCATCAGCATTATCCTCAAATGGAAGATTTGCCTATTTGGGCATCCCATACTCAAAGGAGAAGTCAGATGGCTTTTTTAGACGAATCAATTCAAACCCAAGTTAAAGAAGTTTTAGAAGCTATGACCAAAGATGTCGAGCTGGTTGTTTACACAGGCTCGAGCTTAGTCCTACCCAATCGTGACGAGCCAGGTCATCAGCGTGAAACCGTTGAGCTTTTAAAAGAAGTCGCCAGCTTAAATGAGCATATAAAAGTGCTTGAAAAACCGCTGGCTGGTGATCTAGAGGCGCAAGATGCAGGTCTTAGTTTAGCGCCTACGACCCTACTCAGAGAGGCGGGCTCGAGCCGCACGAACATTCGCTTTATTGGCCTTCCTAGCGGTTATGAGTTTCAAACCCTTATTCAAACCTTGCTTATGCTTGGCACAGGTGAAGCTTTAAGCAGTGAAACCAGTACCGAAAAACTGGCTGACCTTAGTGAAAAAGTAACCCTGCAAAGCTTTGTTACACCAACCTGCCCTTACTGCCCTCAGGCTGTACTCACTGCATTTGGTCTGGCTTATGCCAATGAAAACATTATTGCAGAAGGTATTGAGGCCAATGAGTTTCCGCTTTTATCCCAAAAGTACCGCATTTCTGGCGTGCCTGATACCGTCATCAAAGGGCAAACTACCGAGCGTGTTTTGGGTGGTCAACCTGAGAGGGTTTTTGTCGAATCCATTCTTAAAGCGACTCAGCCTAAAGCAGCCGCAGAGGCTTAAATGCCCATTGTCTTAAACGAAAAAGAGCAGATTACTAACCGCCTCAAACGGCTCGAGGGTCAGGTTAGAGGGTTACAGCGCATGGTTGATGAGGAGCGTAGTTGTCAGGATGTTTTAACGCTGCTTTCAGGTATCCGAAGTGCCCTAAATGCAACGGCTGATGTCATCTTAGAGCATTATCTCGAGTCTTGTCAGACTGATTTCTCCGCAGGTCAGGCCGATGTCAAAGAGTTAGTAAGAGCTGTGAAATTAGCTCGAGGCTAAACATTAAAGCAAATTTTCTAAAGGGTCAGTAGCGATGCAGGTTACTGGCTCTTCACTTTTTTATAGCAGTTCCGCGACAAAATCTAGTCCGTCCCTTTAAGCTTTAGCTTCAACCATCCAGGATCGCACGAATTATGCTAAGCAGTATAAAATTTATATAGTCTTTCCAAAATTATTTGAGAATCGCAAATGCAGGTTTCGGCAAACTCTAGGCTATGGATGCCAGCCTCCCCCAGCCTTCGCTGGGGCTAAAGACTGAATGACGAATGTAAACACAAACCTCATACTACCCCTAGCATTTTCGTTTAACTTTGGATTCCCTATAATGGGGGTATGTCTATTTAAAACGCTTTATTGTGTTCCCGCTACCGCATAACCCAAGCGGTGTATCTCCGTATAAGGATAATAAAAACCTAGAATCTGAGTAAATTCATAGCCCGACTTGGCCATAGCATTTGCGCCATATTGACTCATGCCAACCCCGTGACCATAGCCACTTCCTTGCATTTTTAGATTGGCTAGCATGGTGAATTTGGTTGACTTTACCCCCCAGGCCTTTAAAAATTGACGCAGGGTTGTACCACTTAGTTTGCTCGAGCCCCCTGTACCTTCTATAGCCACTTCGGTTACGCGACCTGTGGCGCTGAGTTTGTTAACCCGCAGGGCGGTAACCGTACCAACTGACTTACCAATTGCGTTCATAGATGCGGTCATTTGACTTGCATCAAGGGATACATTCCAGCTCGTATGAGGGCTACTATGGCTGACATCTTCATGGGCTGGCAAATAGGCTAAGTTTCCGCCCCAGACTTCCTCGCTCGAGGCAATTAGGCCACCTGAGTCTGCATGATAGTAGGTTTCAGCGTAGGCACCCTGATACATAACCACCACCCCTTTTGTATCGTCAACGGCTTGATTACTCTTAGGGTTTTCCGCGCTGTAACCTTCATAGCGCTGGCAGCCTTCAGTTGCACAAAGGTCATAAGGTGCTGCTGGGTCAAGATGTGCCAGTACATAAGTTCTGGCTGCAACTGCCTGCGCCTTTAAGGCCTCGCCTTCCCAGTCTGCTTTCATTTCAAGCGGTACAACCCCTTTGATATAGTCTTCGACATCAATCAGATTAATAACCAAAAGCTGGTCTAAATCAGCAATAAATAATATAGAACCGTGATAGTAAAAGCCATTCCAGTAAAAAAGACCATCGGAAGGCTCGAGCCTCAAGTCATGACCTACCTGAGAACCATCAAAATAAATTGTGCCAGCAACAGCTTGTACCTGGCGACTATCGGGGCCAGCGCCTGCGTACCAAAAATTGCCATTTAGATAGGTATTATGCGGCCCAGTCATTTGAACCGTTGCTGCCCCTGCGTGGTTATCTAAGAGAACCCGAATTTGCGGTTCTGCCCAGGCGTGGGCAAAAAAGACAAACAGAAAAACCGCTAAGACACGCATACCTTGGGCATTATGTCAGGAATGGCCCGCAAATGCTAGCAGGTTTTACCTCAAAAGGTATTTTTCTGCCTGTGATTAAAATCATTTATACTCTGGCTCGAGTGAAACTTAGCGAAAGCGCAGATATAGCGATAAGGCAATTAGCCACTGCGCTACGTAGTAACTAGAAAGTACCAAGGGTTGTGCGAGTTTAAAAGACCGCTTAAATTTATCAAAAGCCAGTAAACTATCAGACATGGCAAAAACCAAGGTTCCTACAAAAGCAAGTAGGGATGCTATATCACGTAATGCCAGGTAACGTTCACCCGCTTGATAAGCCATAAACAAAATAGCCAGCATATAAACAATAACAGGTAACTTTAAGGCAGCCAAATCGCGCCACAAAAGCCCAAGCACAATAAGGCCATAAATAGCCAAGGGCAAAACAAGAAACATTAACCCAGAGGAGGTAAATCCCGTATAAAACGCGGCAGTATAAGCTAAATGGGTCAGCAAAAAACTTACCAGCCCCAGCAAAAACCGCTTTGGGAACATGAGTAAACTATCGCCAAGGAGCGAAAATAAAAGTCCAAGCAGAACCAGTAAACCCCTGCGATCTTCCAGACTTTCTAGAGCCCTAGCCGCGTACAGAATAATCAAAACGGTGGTTAGCGGCTTAAAAAAATAGAATGCACGCTTTGCCTGTCTGCCTGCCAAAATGGCGCATACAGCAGAGGTCAAAATAATAAAAGCAGGTGAGGCAATGGCCCCAAAAATACTCATGATATTAGCTTATCAACTACGGCTGGGACCTAATTGCTTTATTTCATACCCCTGCGGATAAGTTCGTGTAACACCCAGACGATAAGGCTCTTGCCTAGCAGGCAAAAAGTTTAAGGCTTGCTTGCGTAACCACAAACCTGTCTCTACGGTTAGTTTTGCCCACAGAGAGGCTTTTGGAAAACCAAAGGCTTGGCGCATGGAGTCATCCATCAAGGCATAAACCATGTTTGCACCTAGGGGCCAGAGCGATTTTGGTAAAACCCAGCTTAAAAACAAATCCCTAGTTACTTCGGCAAGACGTTTGTTGGGCTCACTAAAGGCAAAATTTTCCTTTTCATAAGCTCGGTTAAAAGACTCGAGCCTTTCATAGCTTTCAGGAATGTCTCTAATGTTCATGTGCTTGCCAACTTCACGCCAAAAATAAAACGTTGCCAACTTTTCCTTATCACTAAGTTTGCGCCAACCATAACGGGCATTCCAGCGAATGGGTTCAAAAATAAAGGTTGAGAGCACGTAAAGAAATTCATCATTAGAAATGGCGTAACGTCCATGCATCTGGTTCATGCGCCGAATCGCTGCCAAACCTTCGGGGCTGTCATAACCATAAAAGCCAATGGTTGAAATAAGGATGGTGGTGTCGTCATAACGCTTTTGCGTGCGCTTGGTAAATTCCTCGGTAGCAAGTAAAAGTTCAGAGCTTTTTGGAATGGCAAAGGTACGCAGTAAGGCCAGCTCTAAAGCGCGCTGAGTATCCCAGGGAAAATCATAGCTAGCGCTTAAAAAGACAATTCGCTGGTGATCTTTTTGAGGCTCGAGCCCCTCAATCTCACGCAAAATAGCAAATCTGTTCACCTCTTTATAAGACCATAGACCTAAAGCTTTCACCGTAATTTCTCTCCCCTTTTACCTTTTCACTTTCCACTTTCAAACGTGTAAGTTTTTTGTAAGACGCCATCCTCTATAGTGAAAAAGCTCACTCCTATGTGTTCTCTTCGGAGTCATCGTTGCCATTACTTCAAGCTGAGCAAAAATCAAAGGTCTTGCGCATTCAGTATTTACTTTTTCTCTTAAATCAGACGCTATCTAAAGGAAATTTAAGCTTTTTTAGGCTTTGAATCCTTAACTTGTTTTCCACTCCCTACCCTAAAACTTACCTACGCAGTATGATGGAGCGTTATGACGTTTTGGCACGATTCGTTTTACCGTTTTGTTCATATTGATGATCTAGAAGCACTAGGCAAAAAGCTCGAGCTTCTCTGTGAGCAAGAAGGTATAAAAGGAAGCATCATTCTGGCACCTGAAGGCATAAATGCTATGCTTGCCGGCAGCGAAGAAGCCCTAACTACTATCAAGGCATTTTTTGATAGTGATGAGCGCTTTAAAGACATCTTTTACAAACGTACGATGAGTCATAAAATGCCCTTTCGGCGCTTACGCATCCGCCTAAAAGATGAAATTGTGCCTCTGGGTATTGAAGGGGTTGACGCTACCAGCAAAACAGGTATTGAGGTTTCACCCGAAGCCTGGCGCGAGCTGATTAAACAAGATGATGTTATTTTGATAGATAATCGCAATAGCTTTGAGTATGAGCTTGGTCATTTTAAAGGTGCCATTGACCCCAAGGTTGATAACTTTCGGCATTTTGCCGACTATGTTCAAGATAACTTTGAGAACTGGAAAGATAAAAAAGTTGCTATGTATTGTACGGGGGGCATTCGCTGCGAAAAAACCACCGCCTGGATGAAAGATCTAGGTATGGATGTTTATCAGCTCGAGGGGGGCATTATAAATTACTTTGATAAAATACCTGATGCTGACAAGGATTATGAAGGCGAGTGCTTTGTCTTTGACTGGCGTATTTGTTTAGATACCAAGCTGCAAGAAACCCAAACCAGCATAGAAGATGTTGACCGTCTGCAATACGGCGAACCCCTCGAGCGAAAAGGACTGCGCTAAACTCTTTGGGCAGCTTGCTGGTAAAAAATATTGACCTGCTCGCTAGCCCTAAAGGTAAAGGACAGTGGCTCGAGCTAAAAGATGCCTGCTTACTGAGTCAAGACAACAAGATCAGCTTTGTCGGTACAAAAAGCGAGTTTGCTGATTATCAAATAACCCATCACGTTCAAATAGATCAAATGCTAGATGCACAAGGTTGCGTGGTTTTGCCTGGCTTTATCAACTGCCACCATCACTTGTACCAGAGTTTGACTCGCAGCATTGGTACAGGTGGCGGCATGGCACTTTTTGACTGGCTTAAATTTCTCTACCCTAT
>JAHEBB010000223.1 GCA_024642575.1 Trueperaceae bacterium
GGGGAGTAAGCTCTGACAGACCAAGTTTGTGACATTATTCTTTTAGCTTGGTATTACTCTCTAAAAAAATAGCCACTCTCTAATAAGGAGTGACTATTTGCTGCTAAAAGGACTGGTCTTAGCTTTTTCTCAAAGCCTCTGCCATAAGTTTTTGCAATCTTGGAATCATCTCGGCGGGGTTGGGGTGAATGCCTTCTGCCAAGAGCTCATTTTCATAAAGTTGCTCAACGAAAACAGGGAGTAAAGGGTCACTGCCCTTAGTTTTAAGGCGATCAGCCAGGTCTTTGATGACCTCGTGTTTGGGGTTAAGCTCTAAAATTTTCTTGGGCACTTGAAAGTCTTGACCCATGAGGCGCTGAGCACGGTGGAAGCTGGTTGCACCCATGCCACTTGGGTTGACCAAACGCACAGCGTTATCGGTCAAGACCTTGCTTTCGCGTACATCTTCAACTTTATCGCCCAAGGTTTGCTTGATAAAGGCAGTAAGTGAAATAAAGCCTTCATCTTTGGGCGTTTCAATTTTTTTCTCGTCTTCAGGCAGCTCGAGCCCGGCATCATCTATATTTTTAATTTGCTTGCCGTTATATTCGCTTAGACCCATAAGCATAAAATTGTCCATTGGGTCAGTTAAAAAGAGAACCTCGAGATCGTTTTTCTTAAAGTAATCCAGGTGGCTACTCCGCGCAACGACTTTGGCATCATCGCCTAAGACATAGTAAATATCTTTTTGATCTTCTTTCATGCGACCAACATAGTCGTTGAGTGAAGTCAGATTATCGCCTTCAGTGGCAGTTGAAGCAAAGCGCAACAGGTCAACAAACTTTTCGGTATTGTCCTTATCACTGGCAATGCCTTCTTTTAAAAACTGCCCAAATTCTTTATAAAAGGTTTTAAAGGCTGCTTCGTCATCTTTGGCTAGACGCTCGAGCTCGGTACTTATGCGGCCAATCAGCGCTTTTTTAATGCGCGCAATCATTGGCGTATTTTGCACCATCTCACGCGAAACATTGAGCGGTAAATCTTCTGAATCAACCACCCCTTCAATAAAACGCAAATAGGGCGGTAAAAGCTCTTTAAAATCTTCTTTAATCAAAACCTTGCGGGCGTAAAGCTTAAGCCCGTAATCATCTTGCTTTTGAAACATCTTGTAATCACGACGACTCGGAATAAACAGCAGCGCATAAAACTGGATGGGCATTTCAGCTTGAAAATGAATGGTTTTTAAGGGGTCTTGAAAATCGAAGGTCAGTTGCTGATAAAAGCTTTTGTACTTTTCAACTTCAACATCGCTGGCACGCTCACGCCAAAGCGCAGTTTGGGCATTAATTTGGTTAAAGACTTTTTCGCCTTTTTTATCTTCTTCATGGCTTTCTTCTTCGAGAAAAATAGGAAAGGCCACAAAATCGGAGTGTTCTTTAACAATTTGGCGAATGCGGTAGGTTTCAGCGTAGTCTTTGGCTTCTTCTTTAAGTTTGATCTCAATGACAGTGCCCCGCTCAGTTTTGTCACTGGCACCCACTTCATAAGAACCTTCACCTGATGATTTCCAGTAAGCCGCCTCTGCCTCGGGTTGAAACGAGCGTGAAGTTACCGTCACTTCTTCTGCTACCATAAAAACCGAATAAAAACCTACACCAAACTGTCCTATTACATCCGTGGTCGTTTTGGTATCGCCTTTATTGAGTTCTTTCATAGCTTCAATAAAGTTTTTTGCGCCTGAGTGGGCAATGGTACCCAGATAGCTCACCATATCCTCTTGACTCATACCAATGCCTGTATCTTTAAGGGTGAGGGTACGCGCTTCTTTATCGGTAGTTATCCAGATGCCCAAAGCTGCCGCTGGATCAACCACCTGATTGTTGCTTTTTAAACTTTCGATTTTAAATCGGTTTAAGGCATCTGAGGCATTGGAAATAAGTTCGCGCAAGAAAATTTCCTGCTCGCTGTAAAGCGAATGAATCAGAATATCTAGAACTTGTCTAATCTCTGCCTTAAATTCGATGCGTTCTGCTTCTTGTACAGCCATAGTTTATTCCTCCAAAAGTAAACATTAGGATTTAGTAGATTTTAAGTAGTACAAACACGCAAGAACCTTGCGCGTCATATTGTCATATTTTAAGCTTATCAATTTATAAATGCAAATACCCAGAAAACAAAGACCGAAGAGATACCCATTACTTATAAAAGTTAGCAGGCTTTCCACAGCAAATAAAAATGGGATTCGCTTTGCTCCGTTATGACAAATCCAAGACGCTGGTACAAATGCCAGGCAGGGTTATGTTTGAATACCTGAAGTTTGACCTCTTTTTTGGCTTCCTTTGCCAAACTTAAAATATCTTGCAATACAACTGAGCCTAAACCCTTATTCCTGTAAGCTTTACCGATATAAAGTCCTTCGAGAAACCAGCCATCTTGAGCCTTATCAAGCTTAAAGTAACCAGCATCTTGGTCATCCACTTGAATGATCTGAATCTTGTCAATCTCAAAATGCTCAAGAAAACCCTGTTCTTCTTTTTCTTGATTCCAACCTCGAACTTTCTCAACATAAGGTCTAAAAGCCTCATGACCTAATCGCATCATAGGCTCGAGGTCATTCTTAGAGGCATTTCGCAAAGAATAAATAAGCACAAACCCAGTATAAAGCTATATTTGTTGGAAAAATTGGCACAAAAAAAGCCGCTTGCTCAGCGACTGATAGGCATTAGTATAGCAGTAAATACGCTATTCGTCAAGATTATGCACTGAGGACAGAGAAAAGTCTGTATATCGTCCGAATTATGCCCAAATAAGCTACCCAATAAGCGCATGACTGATTCTAAGTATGGATATTTTCTGGATTATAGGTTTAAATCCGTATTCTTGCATAATAATCCTGTAACATCTTTTCGCCAAACTAACCCTATGGCTATGGAGAAGTCTCGCTCTATTCCCTGGCATATCCTTTGTTTTTTGCTACTTTTAGGCATCTGGCTTTTTGGTCTTTATGGCTACGCTAATTCTCAAGGGCTTTTGCTTTCTTTGCTAGCACTCTTATGTTTGCCCCTCAATCTCGGGCTTGGTTTCCTAAACACAAAGAGATTTCGCCTTTTTGCTTTTGCCACTTTCAGCCTTTTTTATATGGGTTATCTCCCCTATGGCTTACAAGCTCAAACCCTTGTCTTGCTTAAACCTTTTGGAATCGGTTTAATGTTCCTTTTGCTAGGCTCGAGCTATACCTTCTTTTTCAGCTATTTTGGTAACCTACTTCAACAAAGTCATTTAGCCAAACAACCAACGCCAAAACAAATCCTTAAAGATGATTTAACCAGCCTACCCAATAGAAAATACATGCAAAATCTGCTAACTGAAGCTGTAAATCAGGCTGAGCAAGACGGCCTGCTTTTTTCGGTCATGGTGCTAAATATTGACTACCTTAGCCAATTAAACGAGCAGTATGGCAGACCCTTTGGAGACAAGTTGGTAAAACGCTTTGCCGAACACATCAGGCGACTTTTACGACAATCAGATGTTATTGCCCGCTGGGATGATAAAGACTTTGTGGTTTTGCTCTACCACGCCGAACCAAGTATTTACCGCATTATTTTAAAACGACTCGGCAATAGTTTTGACATGGAAGGGGCCATAAGTCAGGCCTCTTTTAGTGGGGGAATAAGTTTTTATAAACAAGGGGATAGCCCCAAAGACGTTTTGGAACGTGCCCAAACCGCTCTCTTAAGAGCTAAAGCCAAGGGCCGAAGGTGCTACGAACTTGGCTATAAAGCCGATGCTGTAAGTGCAAATTATCAGATTAAAATGACAAATTTTTAGCTAACTACCTTTTGGTCAAATGCCCATTTTGTCGCCTATCCATTTATCTAAGTGCCTTATTAGCTAAAAGCCCTAACGGAATCCCGCACGACTAGCTGAGTGGCTAGAGTCACCCGCCGAGGCTCTAAATCAGGGTTTTGAATTTGCTCTAAAAGCAGCTTGACCGCGACTCTGCCCATCTGATCAAGGGGCTGTCTTACCGTTGTAAGTTTTGGATAGGTAATACTTGCCTGCGGAATATCATCAAAACCAATCACCGAAATATCTTCAGGGATACGCAAGTTTGCCTTACGTATGGCTTCCATCGCCCCAAAAGCAGATAAGTCGTTGGAAGCAAAAATGGCTGTAGGTCTTGGCTCGAGCCCCAAAAGCAGATTCGTTGCCTGTATTGCCGATTCAGCATCAAAAAACCCTTGCGCAATAAGGGTTTCATCAAGCAGGAGGCCATACTCTTGCAAGGCAGCCTTAAACCCCTCGAGCCTTTCTTTAGTCGAATTCACTTCTTTAATACCCGCAATAAATCCAATACGGCGGTGACCAAGTTCTAGTAAGTACCGAGTAGCATCGTAGGCACCTTGCCTATTTGTTGCGTCCACAATAGAACTCTCCCCTGTTATATCGCCTTGGTCAATTAGTACATAAGGATAGTTTTGACTTCTTAACATAGCAAGGTAGCTTGCCTGCACCAAAGGTACAAGGAGCAAAAGCCCATCGGTCAAACCATTGGTGATGGCCTTAACATATTTAGCTTCTTTGTCTTTTTCATGGTGAGTGGTGTAAAGCATAAGATCATAGCCGGCTTTTACCAATTCTTGATCGATGCCTCTACAAATTTCATTAATATAGCCATTATCAAGCTGCGGCACCAATAAACCAATGACTCGAGACTTTCCCCCAGCTAAACTGCGCGCCTGTAGATTTGCTACATAGCCTAAGGTTTCAGCTGCCTCTAAAACCTTTAGTCGGGTAGATTCTTTTACAAAAGCAAAACCGTTAAGTACCCGTGAAACTGTTGAGTAAGACACCCCCGAAGCCTGAGCAACATCAAAAATAGTTATGTTTTTGGGTCGCTGAATATCCATACACCGTATCGTTTCTATCCTAACTTGATTCTTCTATTTAGAGAACCTCTAATGACCCAAGGCGCGTCATTAGAGCCAAATAGAGAATGCTTTAGAAATCATTTTAAGGACGCCTTCATAAATTTGCAAGCGCTTGCAATAAGGAATTAAGTGGTGTACAGTTAGTCAACTTCAAACTATAAGAACGCCTCGTTTTGTCTCACCCATAAGCTATAGGCGTTTGGTCAACTGAATCGGAGGTGAAAAAGGCTCGAGCTTAGCTTAGTTACCCTTTTTTAGTCATTTCTCAATTTCAAGGAGGAAGCATGAAATTCCGTTTTAAATTATTTATCTTGGCAAGTCTTCTTATTTTTAGCCTGGTTCAGGCACAAAATACCGTTCATGTTCTTAGACTGAGTGGTACGGATGCGTTTCCAGCATGGTTTGATAGTATTGCTGCCCAATTTACGGCTGAAACAGGCATCCCTGTTGATGTTCAGGAATTAGAAAACGAAGACTTCAAGAAAAAACTACCTACCCTACTTCAAACCAATCAAGCCCCCGATATTTTCTATAGCTGGGGGGGTGGCATTTTTGCCGAGCAGTCCAAATCAGGCGCTACCCGCGATGTCACGTCATTAATGGGTGAAGACTTCTTAAAAACCCAATCTGCTGCAGGGGTTAATGCTTTTACCTACGATGGCAAAATCATGGGTGTTGCCACCCAGGTTTCGCAAGTAGGCTTTTTCTACAATAAAGATTTGGTCGCTCAAGCGGGCGTTGACGTCAGTACCATTAAAACCTGGGATGACTTTTTAGCTGCGGTGCAAACCGTTAAAGATGCAGGCATTACCCCTATTGCTGCGGGTGGTGCTGATAAGTGGCCTCTCCACTTTTACTGGTCTTATCTAGCTATGCGTGAAGCAGGTCAAGAAGGCTTTGCTACTGCCAAAGCTGGCGAAGGTGACGGCTTTGCCAGTGAGGCCTTTGTTGCTGCCGGTGAAGATTTCAAACGCCTTATTGACCTAGCGCCCTTCCAGGAAGGTTTCTCAGCTGCCACTTACAACGTTGCCTCAGGCTACTTTGGCGACGGCAAAGCAGCTTTTCACCTCATGGGAGACTGGGATATTGGCGCACAAGCTGGTAACTCAGCCAGTGGCACAGGTTTAAGCGACGAACAACTTGGTTTCTTTAGCTTCCCTGCGGTTGACGGTGGCGCAGGTCGCGCAACTGACACCCTGGGTGGCATCAACGGTTGGGTATTTAGCAAAAATGCACCCGATGAAGCTGTGCAGTTTATGCAGTACTATGCTAGCGCTAAAGTTCAAGAGCAGGCCGGCACAGAAAACCTCTATATTCCTCTTGCTGTTGGTGCCGATGCTGGTATCACCAATGCTATTCGCGCCCAAATTTCACGTAACCTTGCTGAATCACAGTGGCACCAAATTTTCCTAGATCAAGATTTAGGTGCTGACGTGGGTGGCGTGGTCAATGACATTTCTTTACAACTTGCTACAGGTGATGTTGACCCTCAAACAGCTGCCGAACTTATTCAAGAAGCATGGGATCTACGTTAAGCGTCCTGCAAAGGATAATTAACCACGTCGATCTCTAAACCTTAGGTTGCATTAGCCATTCGTTTCCAGTATCAGATATCTACCCAAAAACGAATGGCTAATGACTTAAAACTTTCTTGGAGTAATTATGGCAAGTATTTCAACTGAAACAAAATCAGCTCGCCGTAAACTAAGTCCAGGGCGGATTAATCGCCTCTCGGCTATTCTTATTCTCTTACCACCTGCGGTGCTCCTTTTTACGGTTTTTGTGATTCTTCCGGTATTTGGGGCAGGATTGGTAAGTTTATATAAATACCGAGGCTATGGTCCCCTCATAGAGTTTAATGGCCTGAATAATTACATCTGGATATTTACCAAGCGCACCTTTAATGCCTTTTTTGAGCCTGCGCTACGTAACACAGCTCTTTTACTCGCTACTTCGGTTTTTTTACAACTCCCTTTAGCGCTTCTTTGCGCCCTTATGCTTTATAAAGAGTCTTTTATAAACAATCTTTTCCGCCTCATTATCTTTTTACCTTTTATTTTGTCTGAAATTGCCTCAGGTCTTATCTGGACCTTTATGTTAGATGGCCGTGACGGTGTCTTAGCTCCCGTTTATCAAAAGTTTCTGGGTGCCCCTTATTTTATTTTGGCAGATAAAACCTGGGGCTTTGCAGCTCTGCTGCTTGTTTTAATCTGGAAATATTTTGGCTATCACATGATTATTTATATTGCGGGTTTACAGGCAGTACCTAAGGAGTTGCTCGAGTCTGCGCAAATTGACGGGGCATCTAACTTGCAAAGTATCCTCTATATCAAAATTCCCTTGATTTCCTATGCCATTAAGATTTCCTTGTTTTTTGCTATTTTAGGTTCGTTTCAAGTCTTTGACCTTATTATTGGTCTTTTTGGCGCGTCTCCGCCAGAAGCTTTTCAAACCTTTGCCACCTTTATCTATGAATGGGGTTTGTCTCGCCGCCAACAATATGGCATTGCCTCAGCTGCCAGCATCATCCTGTTTCTTATTTGTATTGTCACAGGCTTTGCCTATCAATACTTCGTCATGGGAGATCAAAGTGTGTTCCGCAGGAGTAAGCGTGCATGAATAAGTATCTAGGGTATATCTTCAAATACACTTTTTTAAGTGTTCTGGCACTTTTTGTGCTCGTGCCTGTCTTTGCCACCTTCATGGGCGGCTTTAAGACCAATGGCGGTCTTCGCATTAATCCTATAGGTTTCCCTAAAGAATTCCACTTTGACATCTACCGCGAAATTATTGGCTCAGCTACCACTTGGCGCTACGCCCTTAATTCTCTTAACATCGCCTTTTTTACTGTTGTTTTGGTCTTACTTTTGGCCTCGATGGCAGCTTTTACCTTTAGCCATATCAAATTTGCAGGTCAAAATTTCATCTACTCTTATCTCTTACTTGGCCTCATGTTTCCCTTAGCAGTAGCTATCGTGCCCATCTTTACCATCAACAATACCTTCTTGCACATTTTTAATACTCACTGGGCTATTATCTTGCCTCAGGTTGCCTTTGGTCTAGGCAGCGCTGTGCTCTTTTTTCGAGGTTTCTTTGAACAATTACCCTATGAGCTTTTTGAAGCTGCTAGGGTTGATGGTATTGGCTATGTTGGCTTTTATTTTCGGTTCATTTTGCCCCTCTCGACTCCTATTTTAGCAACAGTTGGTGTTCTGACTTTAGTCAGCTCGTGGAATAGCTTTTTACTGCCCCTCATCATGCTCGGCACCGATAAAGCTGTTCACCCCTGGCCTTTAGGACTGATGAATTATCAGGGTGAATTTACCGTTGATTGGCCCCGCATTCTGGCGTTTATTTCCGTAAATTTAGCTCCTGCTGTGGCAGGTTTAACCGGTGGGGCTGTTAAAGGATAAGCATGAAACAACCCAAACACCCCTATCAAGACTCGAGCCTCTCCATAACCGAAAGAGTTGAAAACCTGCTTTCCCTCATGACACTCGAGGAAAAAGTTGCCCAGATGGGTAGCCACTGGATTTACGAACTGCTAAATGATCAAACCTTTGACTCAGAAAAAGTTGCCAAAAATCTTTCGCAGGGTATCGGCCAAATCACACGTTTGGCAGGCGGCAGTAGTCTCAACCCAAGAGGTTGCGCCGAACTTGGCAATGAACTTCAGCGCTATCTAAAAGAAAACACTCGTCTTGGCATTCCCGTACTTATTCATGAAGAGTGTTGCAGTGGCTACACCG
>JAHEBB010000734.1 GCA_024642575.1 Trueperaceae bacterium
CGGAGAAAGCATTGAAACACTCAGCGCTCGAGCTGGCTGGGACAGTTTAGCGGCCTTAAGAACAGGTTCAGTTTTTGAACTCAGCCAAGAACAAGTTGATATAAGCAACCGCCCTGGTCCCCGCATTAGTGAGGCTGTAGAACTCTTTGCCAGGCTTATTCACGGCATTTACTAGAAATTCTCTATGCAAAAAAGCCTGAGCCTAAAACGTCAATCTTATCAGGGTATCCGCTGGACACCCCTAGGCATTTCTTGCCTGATTTTGTTTGGTGTTATGGTTTTGGCGGTCGGCGTAGGCACGATTTATATTGCGCCTGCCGATGTTCTTAGAGCAGTGGGGCATGGGCTTAATCAAACACTAGAGGGCACAACTGACACTATCATCTGGAAAATTCGCTTGCCCAGAGTGCTTATGGCCGCCGTAGTTGGCGCATCCCTTGCCCTGTCGGGTGTCGCCTATCAAGGCATTTTTCGTAACCCACTGGCTGACCCTTATCTTTTAGGGGTAGCCAGTGGCGCGTCGCTTGGGGCGGGTCTCGCTATTGTTTTAGGCGCGAGTATTCCTTTTTTTGCCCACTTGGGTGTGCCTATTCTTTCTTTTTTATTTTCGCTGATTGCAGTCTTTCTGGTCATTCTTCTGGCAAAACAAGGTAGCAGCATTCCTACAGTGTCATTAATTCTGGCTGGTACGGTACTCGGCTCGAGCTTTACCGCAGCGACCTCTTTTTTGATGCTTTTGTCACGGGAACAAGCTGCTACCATTCTGGCCTGGCTTATGGGAAGTTTTGGGCTGGCAAGCTGGGCAAAACTGGCGACCGTTTTACCTTTTATGCTGCTTTCCGCCATCGCCATTAGCTTTTCAGGACGTGCGATGAACCTCTTGCAACTTGGCGAGGAGCAAGCCGCACAACTTGGTTTACCTGTTGAAGGCTTTAAGTATGGCCTGATTACGCTGGCAACCCTGGCAACCTCGGCTGCCGTTAGTGTCTCAGGCATTATTGGTTTTGTGGGGCTGATGGTACCTCACGCTGTACGCTTAGCCTTTGGCCCTGATCACCGCAGTCTTATCCCCATGTCGGCTTTGCTCGGCGCCATTTTTATGGTGCTGGCTGACCTGCTAGCCAGAAGCGTGATTTCGCCCGCAGAGATTCCTATTGGTGTCGTTACGGCACTGGTGGGTGGGCCTTTCTTTTTGTACCTTCTCAAGCGGCAGGGCAAAGGTAGATTATGAGTCTGGTCGCTGAAAATCTATGGTTTAGCTATAGCAAAACCGAAGTTTTAACAGGGATTGGGTTTAGGCTCGAGCCTGGCGAAGTGCTCGGTGTCGTCGGCCCCAACGGTGCAGGTAAATCAACCCTCATCAAACTTTTGACGCGCATCCTAAAGGCAAGCCAGGGCAAGATTTTTATAGATAATCAAGACATTAAAACCTATCCTCGGCTTAAACTTGCTCAAAAACTAGCTGTCGTTCCGCAGGCCACTGACTTACCTGAAGCCTTTACCGCCCAAGAAATTATCATGATGGGTCGAACACCTCATCTTGGTTTCTTAAAATCTGAATCGCAAAAAGATATAGAAATCGTCGAACGAATCATGCGCCATACCCATGTCTGGCAATTTGCAGCTAGAACCATTCATTCACTGTCTGGTGGGGAAAAACAGCGCGTTTTACTTGCAAGGGCGCTGGTACAAGAACCCAGCTATCTACTTTTAGATGAACCCACCAACCATCTTGATTTGCGCTATCAGGTAGAAGTGCTGCGTTATGTACAAACTGAGGTAAAAAAAGGCTTGGGCGCACTCGTCGTTTTGCATGATTTGAATCTGGCAGCCAGAAGCTGTGACCGCATTTTGGTTTTGCATAAAGGTCAGATAGTCGCAGAAGGTAAACCAGAAGAAGTACTTAGAGAAAACCTAATTCAAGAGGTATATCAGGCACAGGTAAGTGTTTTTCAACAACCGAATAGTAACCATACTGTCGTTTTACCAAAATTTTGACACCTTTTCAAACTGCCATCTGAGTTAGGAATGTGGACAACTTTATCCACAAGCCTCTCCATTTTCCTCACGCTAGAAATGCCCTTAAGAACACGTTTTTTAGTGATTCCTTAACTGACTAAACCGAGTTATCCACAGGGTTGTGGATAACCCTGTGGATAACTTGTGGATAAGTTTTACCTTGTTTTTTTCATCTACCTGTTAGGCTTAAGCCTATGTTAGAGCTATGGTTAATACGGCATGGTGAAACCACCTGGAATGCTGAAAGACGTATACAGGGACAAACCAACACTCCCCTGTCAGATTTGGGCATAAGGCAGGCAGAGAAACTTGCAGAGCGTTTAAAGGGTTTAAATTTTGACCAAGTT
>JAHEBB010000735.1 GCA_024642575.1 Trueperaceae bacterium
TTGGGGAAATGCAATCTGGTTTAAGCGATGTGAGTTAATTAAGCTGTCTACTGTTCATCCTAAATAAAAGATATAAATAATTTTGCAAGATGATGATCTCACAGAAATAAATGCCTTAACCCATAATGGGTAAGTCGCAGAAACTCCCTCTAGGACTTAATTACTTGAATTACTATTTATTTCCTTTTCGAGTTCCTCAATGATTTTTTTAAGGTTAACAACCAATGTTTCTTTTTCAGCTTTTTTGAGGTTTTCTCGGTACTGAATGTTTATATTAAAACCATTTTTAACATGCTTCTGTGTAAAAGGAATGGGTGGCCGACCTGGAGGCAATGTTCTATTTGGTACAGCTACCTTACCCAAAAGCTTATCAAGCATTACTTTTCGTTTTTTTTCATCTGACTCTTTTGCAACACCACTCTCACTGACCTTTGTAAATAGATGAGAATGTTCCTTAACAAAGGCTTTTACATCTTCAGGTGCATCGGCAATTAAGAGATAACGACCAACATAACTGCTACTTTTTTGAATATGGTCAGCTAGCTTTTCATGTGTGGCACCACCCAACTCACTTTTAAGTGCTTTAAGTGCTTCTGCAATTTCTATTGGGGCTAGGTCTTCACGCTGTAAATTCTCGGAAAGCTGAATTATTCGAGCCTTTTCATTCGTAACAATACGGACTGGAATTGTTAATAAATTTGCGATATTTGCAGCCCTATAACGTCTTTCTCCAGCAACGATCACATAGCTCTTATCATTACCATCAATCCTTTCTAAAACTATTATTGGATTTATGATGCCATTTCCTACTATATCTATAGCCAATTCTAGAATGGAGTCATCATCAAACATTTGTCTGGGCTGATCTACTGATGAGGTTATCGATGCAATCGGAACCATTATGACTGGTTGAGTTGTAAGGTTAGGTTGAAGCAACTCTCTATCTGACATAGGTGAACCCCTTAGAATTTTTTGGTCTTAGTAATTGCCTTGCATCTTCACACTTTTACAAAAGAATAACTATACCTAATTTGACACTACCCAAATAAACAGATTTTTTAGAGTTTATCTTTTAGCGATCAGCTTATTGGCAAACAGGTTTTGAACTCCCTCATTAAAAAGGGAGTTCATAGTGAAAAGGAGCTAAAAGTAAAACTAAATCTTAATGGATGCAAATTCTCTTTTTAGAATTAAAACTCATCATCCGTCACTTGCCTAGTACCCTTGCTAAAGCAAAATTCAAGCTCAGTACCAGCACGAATGACCAATTCCATTTCCTCAAATAACGGAAAGCTACCAATCCCACTTAAATGGGCAAAACCTCTAGAACGCGTTAAAGCAACAAAGACTTGGTTACGACTGGGTATATCCGCTTCTCGGCGAGCAATATGATCAAAGCCCAGAATATAAACCACATCAGCCTCATTGCCTTTGGCTTGGTGTATGGGGCTAATCGTGACAGCATCTTTGTACCAAAATTGATTGGGTAGCTTCTTATACCTATCACAGCTAAGTACATTGGCTTCAGGCATACCTGGAAAATAAAAGCTTATACCTTTTACCTTTAAACTTTTTGCTAACCATTCTTGAAGTGCTTTTGCTTCGTGGTGGTTTCCTAAACTTATAACCAGCAAATCGCGACATGGATTTAAACCTTCAGCAAGGTCACTCTCAATTAAAGAAGCAACGACATCAACTTCATCTTGCCGCGTTTTATAAGGCAAGAAGGTAAGTACCCCTTTCCCATAGACTTTTGACATGGGATTAGGAGAATTCTTTTTGGGTCGGTTTAATTTTATGGTTGAACCCAGCTTCCTGAAATCTCCTTCAACCTCATAACCAAGCTTCTGCCAGTCTTGTTTCGTGGTAAGCGCTGACAGGAGTCCTTGAGGTCTAAGTAAGCCCATCCCGATAGCGTGTGCTGCTAGCAAAATGGTTTCAGGGGTGCGGTAGCAGCGTTCCATAACTTCATGCTTGGCAATATTGCCTGCGTAACTAACGCCCCCAGATAGCATCGTCTTACTTATCTCTTCACCAAAGACTTCTTTATAGCTAGGTACAACTAACGAATCTAAACTCTGGGCTTCGTCATATGCCCAGATGAGGCGACGTTGCTTAGCAGTTGTCGTTTCCTGTGCAGCCTCTACAAAGAGAGCTTGTGCTTCAGCAGCAAGCTTAGCTGGCCTTAACGCTTGATAGGCTAACCAGTAAAAGGGTTGTTTACCCTCAACTTTAAATCGATCTTCAAAAACGAGGTCTTGGCCTTCATCTACTAAGACAGCATCAAATAGCGGTTTAAAGCGCTTGTTAGTTTGCTCTAGTTCTTTAAAGAAATCTTTGAGAATAAAAGCGTAACCCTGGG
>JAHEBB010000736.1 GCA_024642575.1 Trueperaceae bacterium
TAACAAAAATAAAGGTGACACCCGTTTCCCGTTGCAGGGTTTTTAACTCACTGCGCATGGCATGACGTAGTTTTAAATCAAGAGCTGACAAGGGTTCATCGAGCAAAAGTACCTTTGGATGAGGGGCAAGGGCACGCGCTAAGGCAATGCGCTGCTGCTGACCACCGGAGAGCTGGGCAGGTTTTCGAGAGGCAAACTCGGGCATCTTGACAAGCTCGAGCATTTCCCCAACGCGACTATTAATTTCAGATTTGGATTTCCCTAGCATCTCGAGCCCAAAGGCTACATTGTCAAACACGGTCATATGCGGGAACAGCGCGTATTGCTGAAAAACCGTGTTCACGGGGCGTTCGTGTGGCGTTAGTTTTTCTATACGCTGACCAAAAAGCAAAATTTCACCTTCGGTGGCCTGTTCAAAGCCTGCAATAAGCCTGAGTAAAGTGGTTTTGCCACACCCAGAAGGCCCCAGCAAGGTAAAAAATTCATTGTCTTGAATGTTTAAACTTACGCCATTCAGGGCAATAACAGACTGGCTACTGCCTGCATTAAACACTTTTCTAACCGAACGAATGTCTACAGCGGTATCAGTCATCTACGGGGCTGCCTCCTGCGCCAAAAGGTTTTAAACGAATGTGTTCAGGTTGTGCCTGAAAGGTGTCATAGTTTTACCAAAACTTGCCTCATCGTGCAAATGTGTACTAGGTTTTTAGGAGCTATAGACAATTTTACCGTCCAACATGGTTAGCTGGGCGCTTAGATTTTTTAGCTCAAGTGCAGGAACGCTAAAAACATCCTCAGATAATAAAACGATATCTGCCAGCTGACCCACTTTGAGCTGGCCTTTAACGTTTTCCTTAAACTCAGTATAAGCAGCGTCTTTTGTGTAGCCAGCAATAACCTCATGAAGGCTTTGTTCAAAATGGCTTGTGCCTTCATTGCCCCAGGGTTTGCGGTTAAAGGCAGCGTACCAGCTTAAAAAAGGGTCCATACTGACCACTGACCAGTCACTGCCAAGCGCCATATGCGCACCTGCATCACGAAGGCGTCTAAAAGGAAAAGCGTAAGGCCATTCGTTTTCATGAACGTGTTTCAGCCAGAGGTCGGCGTCTTGGGCATTTAAGGGAGCATGAAGGGTTTGCATGCTAGCAATGACCCCCAGCTCTTTAAATCTAGGGATGTCAGAGGGATGAATGACTTCGATATGCTCAATGCGGTGGCGGCTATCGCGTTTGCCATTGGTCTTTTGGGCAGTTTCATAAGCATCGAGTGCTAACCTGACTGCTCCATTACCAACAGCATGAGTGGCAACCTGAAAGCCTAATCTGTCGGCTTCGGTAACAAGGGTTTTGTACTGACTTGATTCAAAGATGCTTTCCCCGGGATAGTCTGGGTTATCTGGGTAGCCGTTTAAAGTTAAGGCGGTTTTACCATCATAAACCCCATCAGCAAAGAATTTGACTGCACCCGCGCGAAAAAGCTCGGACTTGAAATCCCTGCGTAATGCAACGGCTTCACTGGCAAGTGCTGCAAAAGGCGTGGTGGGTTCTACGTGATAGGGCATGTAGACACGACAAGTTAAGTCACCTGAGCGCTCGAGCCTGCTATAAAAATGCGCCTGCTCAGCATTGCCCAGCATATTGTGCACGCTGGTAATACCGTAAGAGGCCATTTTGGCAAGGGCACGCTTATGGGCACGCAAAATAAAGTCTTCATCTTTGGGGAGGTGCTCGAGCCCAAAAACAAAGACCCCACCCTCGACTATTTCCCCTGTGGCGAAACCGTCAGCATCAAAGCTCATGGCGTCATTAAGCGCTGCATTTTCGCTGCCGTTTAGCAAACCCGTTTCCTTTAGAGCAGCAGTATTAAGCCAGAGTGCATGCACATCATGGGCAAAAAAGACCAGCGGTTTATCAGCGATGATGTTATCCAGGTGCTGTCTGGTCAGGGGTTCTGTAGGTGAGGGCAATGAGTAAGAAGTGGCATATGCCAAAATCCAGGGTTCTTGGGGGTTTTGCTTTGCGTACGCACGCACCGCATCACGGACTTTAGCCAAATCTTTAAGCCCACGAATCTCTACGCCGTTGGTAATTCGAGAACCTGTAAACAGGTGGAAGTGACTATCAATAAGTCCGGGAAGTAGGGTTTTTTGTTCCGAATCAATAAGCTGGGTATCAGAACTGCGAAAGGTTCGACTATCCGTTTCTTTGCCAACAAACACGATTTTGTTGCCAGATACTGCAACGGTATCAGCCTCAGGATTGCTTTCATCCAGAGTGTAAGCCCTTGCATTAAAAAAAAGAAAATCTGCCTTCATGAACCACTCCAAAACGTCAAGTTGTCACACTTTACCCTACTTGGC
>JAHEBB010000224.1 GCA_024642575.1 Trueperaceae bacterium
TTATTATAATGAAGCAAATCAGGACTCACCTTTAGCCCAGTAAAAAGTATTTTTCTTATCTCCTAGAGCTAAGCTTCTGTGAGCGTTGCACCTCGAGCCTTACCAAAATCACCTAAAGTTAGTTTAAAGTCTCAGTTTTCTGGGATCGTAAGGGCTCGAGGTGCATTACATTATGAAGCTAAGCCACTATCGTCTATCTTTTATCCTGATACTACTTTGCAATTTATTTGTCATTCAGGCTCAAACTTTTCTTAAAAATACCTCTGAAACACAGAGCATTACGGGTACACATATATTGATTGTTGCCGCGTTGCCTGATGACCCCGCACTTATTGCAATGGAGGAGGCTTTAAATGCAAGGGGGAAAAGCTATAAAGCTTTGATTGCTACCCATGAAACCCTAACTGATGATCTCCTTTTTGATCCAAGTGGTAAAGGCCAATTCAATGCAGTCATTTTGACGGAGGGCAACTTGTCCTACCATGATGGCAGCAATTGGCGTAGTGCTTTTGATACTCAAGAATGGGAAAAACTTTGGGTCTATGAAAAAACCTATGACGTAAAACAAGTTTCGCTTTATACCTACCCAGGTGGGTCAGCCGACGAATATGGTCTAAGCTTAGTTCAACCTATTGATACGACTTTAAGACCCTACGCAGTTATGACAACCGAAAAAGGAAAAGAAATCTTTAATCCCTTACTTGAGCAATTTAATATTTCAGGCACGTATGGTTACTTGAGTCAGCTCAAACCTGTCCTCGGTGTCAACAGTACACCCCTCATTGTCGATGACAAGGGCAATATATTAGCTGTTTATTCAACGTTTGAAGGTCGGGAGCGCATAGCCTTAACCATGTCACAAAACCGTGACGCTGAGCATAGTCAAAAACTTTTTGCCGGTCTAATCAGCTGGCTAACCCCTAGTCTTGCTATTTCTACTACTCTCGAAACAGTAAAAGGTCAGACTTTAACCCTAGAATATCTTTTGTTCTTGACTGGTTTTATGATTATTGCGCTTCTACTTGCCAACTGGCTCATACAAAGATATAAAAACAAACGACGTTTATCAAACAAAAACTCTTTTTATAACTTCTAAGTTCAAAAAGTGCAAAGACCCTCTACCTCTACAAAGTCAGACCCTTATCGGTCAAATTGTCCTGGTCTTTGCGCTTCCGAAAGTGACATTGAATTAACTAATCTCAATAATCTTTAGTTTATCAATTGCCTTAGTTATAAGCATTATTCTAGAAGCAATTTGAATGTTGTATTTTTCAGCGCAGGCTATGAAAAAAATAAAAAATCAATCTTATTCCAACTGGATAACTAGCAGCTTGCTCTACGGTGAAAACTAAGCCTATTTCTTTTTTTAGGGTCGAGTAAGATGTTACTCGACCCTAAAGTGCTAGCCGACAAGAGAGGCTCGAGCCTTTAAATCCCAAAATACCTCATCGGCATTTGCCCATATGCTGTGCTTCCTAAAGGTCTTACACAGCGACACCACATCTCTCTCTAAAAGCATCATAGCGTTAGGGTTTTCTTTTATATCTCCCATTTGCGGAAAATCAATCACATAAACTTTGCCTTGCCACCAGAGCAAGTTATAAGTCGAGTAATCCCCATGAACCTTGCCCATTTTGGCTAGCGTCATCAAGATGTCTAGACTTTGTTGCCAGGCACTTTCAGCCTCTTCAGCAGAAAGACGAACATCAGAAAGACGAGGGGCTGCCGCATCACGGTCACCTAGAAACTCCATAAGAACCACGCGACCTGCATCCACCATGTCGCTAGCATCGGGCCCAACCATCGGTTTAGGAACAGCTAAGCCTGCTCGGTAAAGTTCCCAAAGTTGTAAATATTCATGAAACACCCAGAGCCCTTGTTGGGCATTGATACCGTTTAGCGTGCGCTGATCAATAGCCTTCTGAATGCGGTCATCACCAATAAAGCGACCTGCCCGATACATGCTGTCATTACGAAATGAGCGAACCAGCATATCGCTATAAATCTTGGCAGCCATTAACCCTTCGGGGCCATCTGCCAAATAAACCGTAGCTTCTTTACCACTTTTTAGTTCCCCCAAAAGCTCCCGAATAATGCCCCTCTCAAAAAGCAGTTGTAAGGCTGGGTCAGCAAACTGGTCAGCGCTGCTCTGGGCATCCTCTCCTATATGTAGATCAGTTATAGAACGGCGACCTTTAGGTTTTTTACGATCCTGGCGTTTGGAAAAACGTTCTTCTTGTTCGTAATGATCTTCTTGCGAATACTTCAACATAGCCTCCACAGGCAAATAACAAGAATTTAAAACAACGGCGAATAGAAAAATAAACATGCATAAGCAACCTCCAAGGGTTAAAAATCCATTTGGGATCAAGGTAAAGCTCGAGCCCACAAAAGGCACAAGCCTGTTAACTTGTAAATAAATGATTTGTACTACCTAGCGTCTATGCCTTAGGCAAGAACAGAGTAGGCAGGTTGGTTAAAGTCAGTGATTGTCATACTTAACCACCTCCTATACGAGATGCTTCAGTATGCGTGAAAATGAGACTTCTGTCAATCAACCTTTTTAAGCTAAAACAAAACACCTTCCCTACGCACCATTTGTCAAGGCTCGAGCGTTTATACTGGTCAGGTTGTGTTTGAAATTATTCAAGACTCTTTAACGGCCTTTGAGCGCCAACTTGCCATTCACTTAAAATCTTCGGTCGAGTTTATCGAGGCCATTGGAGATGACTTGGTAACAGCTGGCGGTAAACGTCTAAGACCGAGCTTGTCTTTTCTGGCTGCCAACATGCTTGGCACCGATGATGCCATCAGCATGCCCGCTGCGCTTTCTGTTGAGCTTTTGCACTCGGCTTCTTTACTTCATGATGATTTGATTGATGATGCCGATACCCGCCGCGGTCGCGAAGCTGCTTTCAGGCGCTATGGCAATGTGGTTAGCGTGATGTCAGGTGACTATATGCTGGCAAAAGTTTTAGGTCTACTAGCTGATGCCGATAATGCTGACTTTACTCGGCTTATGTCAGAAACGGCAGCACAAATTTGTGAAGGCGAAGTCTTGCAGTTTCAAATGGCTACTTTAGAAACTTTTTCTTTTGAAAATTATTTTAAAGTGATTGAAGGTAAGACTGCGGTCTTGTTTGCAGCAGCGCTCGAGTCTGTCGCCATTGTGAGTCATGCCAGCGCCGAAAAGCGTGAAGCCCTAAAAACCTTTGGCATGGCTTACGGCCGCGCTTTTCAAATGCAAGATGATTACCTTGACCTTTTAGGTGATGAAAAGAAACTGGGTAAACCTGTTGGGGGCGACCTGCGCGAAGGCAAAGCAACCTATCCTGTTTTGGTGCTTTTTGATGCGAGTGTTGAAGAAGCCAGAGCGATTGTGCGTAGACATGCCAAAGCAGCTACCGACGTAGAGCGCATGATTGAGCTGGTAAAAGAACATGGCGCTGATAAAGAAACAAAAGCCCAGATTATTCATGAAGCACAAAAGGCCATTGCTGCACTCAATGTTTTTGAGGACTCTGAAGCAAAAAAAGCGCTCATTGGCTTAGCAGAACGAGAAATAGCTCGAGCAGCATAGACATCTTTTAAACTGGCGCTATATCAAAATCTCTTGAAAACGCAATCATATCTGCCAGTTTACGAACCGTTTTTTTCTCTTCTTCGCTCAGCTCTGGATTGGCCTCGGCATAACCTTTGACAAGTTCTTCAAAGCGGTTTTTTTGCTCTGATCCAAGCTGATAAAAAGCCAAGTTGCCATAGGTTTTAGAAGCGTAAAGCAGTTCGTGAAAAGCCGAGCGAGGCTCAACATGGCGCATCACATGTTCAACAACCTTTTTTAAAATTTCATCATCCACTTGCCAGATATAGTCACCCATTTGATCAATTAAAACGGTTGCCATAGTCTTACCTCCTGCATAAAATTGCCCTAAGCTTAGAGCTTTTTAACTGCAATTTCTGCGAAAGGTTTCATTCTGCAAAGCAAAATTAGAGGTCTTTTTATCCTATTTTGCGACATCTATCATAGAAACTTAGCTTTTTCAGCGAGTAGGCTAAATCTAATCTCGTTTGAAGGATGCCAAACATGAAAAAACGTTTAGGACTTTTGCTTACCCTTATTAGCCTCTCTTTTGCCCAAACACCTCTTGTACCCACCGAAGTTGCAGGTTTGACCTTTAAACTTCCGCCTAATTGGCAAATTCAATCTGATGACTACAGCATCATTGCTTATGAAAACCCATCTGATGAAGATGCAGCGCTTTTAGGTCTATTTGCCTTTATAAGTCAAGGTGGTACAAATGCTACCGCCGAGCAAATTGCAGACTCAGTACTGGGAAGTTTTGACTTGCAAAGTCAGGGTATTACTGCTCAGCTGATGGATGAAAATAGCCAGAATGGCGCGCTCTATCGTCTATATCAACTTGTTGAGAATGACAGCTTTGGCTACCTGAGTTCTTACACTTATGTTGATGGTCAAACGGGTGGCATTTACTACTTGTTCTTTTCTGCCTTGCAAAATAGTTTTGTGAGTTACGGTGGTCCCGCTTTGCCACTAGTGGCATTTGCTGGCTTAGATGAGGGTTTACTCACCTACTCGGATGCATCATCAGAAACCCCTATTACCGAAAATGTTCCAACAGAATCCTGTGAGCAACAGGCAGCCGCCGCTAGCAATCAGCAAGAAGCCAATTTGCTTTACCAGCAATGCGTGCAAGATAGGCAAGCCTCTTATGAAATCATGAGTCAAATTTCTGCCATGTCGCACGAAACCATGATGAAAACCATCTATAACCTTGATTCAGGCTGGTGTTATTCGGGTGAGACAGGCTGTTACTAGTCAAACGTTAAACTAGAGTGTGACCGCAACTGAGTTTTTGAAGCTTATCAAGAAAAATGACTACAACAGCATCCTTTTAGAGCGCTTAAAGGAGCTCGAGCTTCCCCAAACTTATCTGGTCGCAGGTTGTCTTTTTCAAACCGTATGGAATCTAAACACAGACCGACCTGCTACCGAAAACATTAAAGATTACGATGTCTTTTATTTTAACGATACTGACCTGAGCTATGAAGCAGAAGATAAAGAAATCAAAAGGGCAAATGAGCTGGTTAAAGATTTGCCTATAGAGCTCGAGCTTAGAAATCAGGCGAGGGTTCATCTGTGGTACGAAGCGCATTTTAAACGAACGACACCGATCCTGGGCTCGAGCTGTGCAGGGATTGACCGTTACCTGATTGCGGGCACTTGCCTGGGTATCAAAGTAAGTACCCAAACCGTTTATGCCCCAAACGGCTTTGAAGATATGAATGAGGGCATCTTGCGACCCAATCGCAAAAATATTGCTCCAGATCTTTTTAAAGCAAAAGCCCTTAGCTACAAAATGCGCTGGCCTCATTTGACTATCGTTGAGTAATAATCAAACTTGAAAGTAAGCATTCCGTTAGAACACCAATCAATACTCTTAAAAGAACAAGCTTTTCTGAGGTGGGTTGTTCGCCAGGTGGCTAAGTTACGCGGCATCGTAACCTTAGCTGCCTTTTTTCTTAGCAGACCGCATCTGAATGCCTAAGCTTTGCCCTCTGCCCCCATAAACCTAATCTTCTCTCTGGCAACTTCTTTTAGAGAAGCTCTGGCACGTTCATAGACTTCACGATGATTTTTGGCATCAGCAGAACTTTCCCAGACTTTTCTTAAAGCGCGGTAAAGCGCTGAGCCAATATTTGCTTTTACAACTCCAAGCTCTCTTGCAGCAGCATAATCTTCTGCACTTACACCACTACCGCCATGAATCACAAGGGGGTGGTTGAGGGTTTCATGGATGTCTTTTAATAAATCTAATTTGAGTGCACCCGTTTGCCCATGTTCGGTTCCAATCGAAACCGCAATCATATCTGCCCCTGCCTCTTTTAATCTTAAGGCGTCAAGGGGTTGCGTGTATTCCACCTGTCCAGCATTAAAGCTTTCAGCAGCAACTTCAACGGCAACACCTGCAACACTAGCAATGCCGACAAGTTTTTGCGTTGTATCTACAACATCATTTAGCTCTTGATTGGCACCGTCATACATAACCGAGCTGTAGCCGTTTCGTATGCAATCAATATCCATGTCAAGGCTTTGTCCATGATCCATATGCAGCATGATAGGGACAGATGCGTCTTCGGCGTAGCTTTTGATCAGGTCTTTCATGTGCTTGGTAGAAAGTTGCAAAATATCAGCAGGGTAAGTCTGCAAAATAATAGGGGCCTTTTCTTCTTCAGCAGCTTCAATACAAGCACGAATCATTTCAGCGCTGCAAATATTGAAAGCTGGCAGCGTATACTTTCTGTCAAAGGCATCGGCAATCATTATTCGACCATCACGGATAAACGGCATAAACATCACCTTGGGTTTAAATTAAGCTCGAGCCCGTCTTTCATCTCTGAGCACAGCATTCTTAAAAGTCTAACAAGTTCAGCGCTCAAAAACCGATTCTCTGGAAAATTGCACCTTAGCAAAACACTCAGGTACATGCGAATCCCAAACATAATGTGGGCTAAGCGCCCAGCCGCCCGAATCTTTGGCAGACGCAGCTTCTTTATACTGATTAAATCTAGAAAAATCCATACGCCAGATGTCGCCTTCTGCTGGGGGTAATGAGCGCCCTGACGCCAAAGCCTGCATACCTGACCAGGGCAAAGCCAGTTCTACCGTCCAGCCACGGTCACGGTCAGCATTATCATTTAAGCTGCCATCAACAAACACAGCCTTTTTCAAACCAGGAAAATCCCAGTTCCAGAAGCCAATACGTTTGCCTCTTGGATGCTTAAAACCCACGCCATCAAATTCTCTTACGCCTTCACGAGCCAGTGCAAATTCGGGCATCTGACTATAGCCAGCGCGCTCGTAAGCTTCTTCCCAAATAAAAAAGACCTCGTAAATCGTACCGTGCGCGTTTATTTCAAGCTCATAGTAGGCATCGGGTCCAGCAATAAACAGCTCAACATCATTATCTTGATAGATCAAAGAATCCTGCTCTAAGAGGCTAGCTTCTACAAAAGGCTCCTCAATGTAGTAAGCCACATAGAGATAGTCATCATTCCAGAGAAGGGCAACCCTGGTGTCATGAACAGTTCTTTCTCCTGATACCAGATCGCGAAAGCGCGCAGAGCGTTGTGCCTTTTGCCAGGCGGGTTTAGTCAAGTCACCGTTAATCTCCAGAGGTTCATCCAGATAATAAGCCGTGTACAGGGGCAACTGGTCTTTGGAGCAGGGAATGATCATAGCAAAGTCTAACAAAGAAAAACTCAAAAATGACAGCGAATAACTTGTATGCCACGCTTTGGAAACTGCAGGTGTACGCTTCCTTCTTGCAGCTCGAGTTCTGCCTCAGTTTGCTCGAGTAAATCACAACGATAAGCCGCTTTAAGCTCGAGTAAACCTGAAGAAATTTCTGCTGTTTGCGCTTCATCACTGGCATTTAAAAATCGAATAATGAGTCCGCTATGATCTTCGGCCTGCTTGATGTGTAAAGTCACAATTGGCGCATCTGGCAAATGTAATAAGGAACCACTTAACGGTAAAGGCTCATCTGCTTTTAGAGCTTCACCCATATGCTGAAAAAGCCCTGAGTCATTAAGTGCTTCTAAAGCGAAACGATGATTTACCGCTTCATCAAAAGCGCCTTCATAAGCTTCAATGCGGTAACGGGCTTCAACTTGCCCTGGCTGATGCGCACGAAAATTGGTTTCCCAGTAGTTATTGGTCACCCAGCCCAGTAAGGTGGCACGCTCGAGCCTAAAATCCATCTGATACTTACCAAACTGAAAATCACCGAATTGCACCATCGGGTTTTCAGGCGTGGCTATTCTCAGGCCACGTTGACCATTATTAAAGTCAACCCAGCCTTGCACTGTAAAGTAATCGCGGCAAACACCAGGTAGTTGCTCTTCACCTGCTATAACGGCTTGCCCACCTAGGTCATAGCGCGCTTTGGCATCAGGCAAATCAAAGGGGAAAACCAGATAACTTGCTTCAGGATGACTATCAAGTGTCATAGTCCAGTGGGCTGAGCACTCAATAAAATCAGCATAATCAGGCAAAAAAACTTTCTGAGTTAAAACCCCGTCCATACCTTTTGCCTCTAATTCTTGAAACACCAGCAGCCCATAAGACAAGCGGTAAACCTCATGCTTGAGCACCTTATGAGGGGCTTCGCGGCGAGCATGCCAGCCCTTTTTCCAGCCTGTCGGGATTTCAGCAAGCTCTGCATTCCAGTCTTGATAAAAAAGTCGGTGGCGCGGTGGTTTAAACGCTCTGTCTGCCACTTCTTCATGCACATAGCTATTTAGGCTGTAATCTGCTTCAGGGTTAACCCATTCACAGTCAAGCTTTTTATCATAAAGCGAGGAGATTCCACCTTTTTCGCGGTCAAAGCCTAGTCGGTAACGATGATTTTCAACAACCGCATCTTCACCCAGCAAAGTCTCGGTAGCAACTTGAAGCTCGGCTCGAGCTAGAACCTTATAGCCAAAAGCTGGCACTTCAGTGGCTACTAACTCAAACTGATCGCCATGATGCCAGTGATCGCCTTTTTGCTTTTTCCACTTTCGATC
>JAHEBB010000737.1 GCA_024642575.1 Trueperaceae bacterium
CTATGAAGGGTTTATTGGACGTTTAGATGGAACCGCTACGATACGCTATGAATATTCATATAGCAGTAGAGCTGTGATTCCAGTCGAAGCAAATAATGATATTACTTTATTTGCAAATGCACAAAAATCTACAGTTTTTGATACAAATCAAATCAACCTAACCGAATCGGTCTTGGTGGCGACTTTTTTTGCTAACCGCTATTAGCTTTGGGCAATTATCATGCTGGTTTTGATATGGGGATTGGAGGGGGTTTACATAATAAGGGGGTTATCTAACGATGAATAGGTTCAAGCGCTTTCTGTTTTTTGGTCTAACAGCTGCTTTAGGTGCTTTGGCGGCTGCAGGTTTAGCCGAACTCATTTGGTCTTTTGTACCTGAACCTAAACCTGTTGAGCAGGTGGACTGCCAGCCCACGGTTATGCTGCTTTCACTTGATAAATCTTACAGCATGGTCGAAGATGGTAGCCCCTCGTTGGCAAAAGTGCGAGAAGCCGTACAGCAATTTGTCACGGGGGCAAAAACGGATGAATGCTTGGCAAAGAAGCAATTTGGGCTGGTTACCTTTAATCAACAAGCAAGCTTGGATGTTTCTTTAGGGCAAGACCTAGATCAGTTTGATGGTGTTATTGCAGGGCTTAACCCTGTTTTGGGTGATAGCACAATCATTGAAGAAGGGGTAAATAAAGCAGTTGAGGCCTTAGCTACAGGTACCAGTGATGCCAAAAAAGTGCTCTTTTTGCTAACTGACGCTGAAAACTATGGTAGTGACGGTGATAAGTTGCAAGCTGCGCTCGAGCAAGCGGTTGCTAACGGGATAGATGTTCATACGGTTATTACCAATGAAGGGCCACATGCCGAGATTTTTAGGTCGGTTTTAGGGGCAAGCAATGTCCAAAAAACGGATGAAGCTGGTATGGGGAATTCTTTCTTTGCGCAGGCAAGAGCGCTGGTTTTAAGTAATCCTGTAATTGCTCAGGACAAGGCACTACCACCCTTATATAGCTATCTTTTTACCGGGCTTTGGACAGGTCTGGTGGCTGCGGGTATTGTACTTGCTCTCCTTATTTTTCTTAATATCTATAACAAACGTAGACGGATACTTTCGGCGAGAGAGGGTCTGACCCTGCTCTTTAGCCTGGTACTAGGGTTTGCTATTGGTACAGTTACTCAGTATCTTTTTTCAATTGACAGCATCAAACAAGTTTTTCCAGTTCAAGGTAACTTTTTTCAAACCCATGCCATAAATTTTCTAATCTGGACTTTGATAGGTTTGCTACTGGCATTAAGCTTGGCTGGGTTTAAAGTTTTACCCAATCTAAAGCTGCTCAACACCCTGTTTTTTGGCGTGCTTGGGGGACTTGTTGCCGGACTATGTTACTCTTTAGCGCTCGAGGCATTTCAAGGCTCAAGTGTCAGATTTTTGCCTAGTCTTATAGGGGCAGTCTCGCTGGGGCTAGCGATAGGTTTGGTGCTAGCCTTATTGACAGAAACCAGCGCCCAATTTCCCATCTGGCTCAGGGTTTATTACACAAGTGATAAGGTCTATAGATACCATCCCATTGGTAAAATGCCGATTAGCTTAGGAAGTAGCCGTGAGGCCGATATTTATGTGCAAGGCGATCACCCAAAGCTCTGGGAATTTTGGGTTGAAGATGCCAAGGTGCAGGTTAAAAATTTCGTGTCAGGTCAAACAAGAGGACTGAGTTTTAAAGAGATTGTTGCTAGGGGAGCCATTGAACTTAAAGGTATGATTATTAAGATAGTCGATGATAAAGGGCCTGAGAAGGGCAAAATGACGACAGATGTTGAGACCTAAGGCTACGTGACAGTGTAAACTAAGGTTGTACTCAGCTGATTTATGCTTTTCGTTGGTTGGCCCTCAAAGAAATACCCACCACTTCCCGCTATTCTTGGTTTTAGGAGGAAAAATGAGAAAAGGTTTGTGGCTTTTGAATTTGTTGGGTGTTATTGGGTCTATACTCATTTCTTGTAATGGTTCTGTTACGCCAGCAGTTGTTAAGGGTACGACCAAAATTGAATATTTTAGAGAGAAAGATGCAAAATCCACCATTGAACAGGGTGATATTATTTCTCTTGAATGGAACGTAAGTAATTTACCTAGTGGTGGTAAGTGTTATCTAAATATTGACCCAGAAGGCGACGCTAGTCCAGAGAGAAGTGAAGTTCCCTGTGAAAACTCGAGCGCACAAAAACCCAGTTTAAATACCAAGTATTCCTTGCAGAGTAATGCCATCCAGCAGGATTTTGTACAAGCTGAACTTGTTATTCAAGTCAATCCTATAGCGACCGAATTGCCTGCTCCAAAAATAAACAGCTTTGAGCTAAACCTTA
>JAHEBB010000225.1 GCA_024642575.1 Trueperaceae bacterium
CATAAGCAAAAAATAGAGCGGAACGAGTGGGTCAGTTAAGTTAGGAATAAAACCAGCATCATGCAATAGGGTAAGCGTAAGGGGAAGTCCATAAAGCAAACTCAAGCGCCAGCCAAATTTGCCAAAGCCCCACTTGGGTTTAGGAAAAACAAGCGCCAGATGCACAAACAAAGGTATGCTCAAAATGGGATTGATGGCAGCACCCAGGTAAGTACTCGCCCATTGTGCAAGCGGATAGAATGAATCTGCTGGTGACTGAACACTAGCCACGTTACTCAAGCCACTTACAAAATTTGTAACAAACATAAGCAGTAAAAGCTGCGCTGCCTGGTTATTCGGTCGCTTAATAAAAACAAAAAGGGCAAGGGCAAGTTGCAAAAACAAAAAGGGGCTAAATTGAAAAACTCGGTTTAAGAAAATTTGCCCAAAGGCGTTGCCTATACCTTTAGCTGTCCAGTGATAAAGAGGCACATCAAAACTAAGTGTCTCTCCACCCCGTTGCACAGTGTATAAAACTGTTTTACCAACCTGATAGGCTTCTTTTGCCTGGACACTATGTTTGGTCAAAAAATCATCTTGCATGGTTTCGCCAGCTACCTCGAGCAAGATATCGCCCTTTTGAAAAGGGGATGGAACGCCTAAAAGATTCTGGTCAAAAATCAGACCCTTATCAAAATCAAGGAATAAACTCCAACCTTCAGTAGGAAGGGTAAATCGGTAAGCTTTAAAGCCAATGCCTATTAAAACGAGCGTAGCAGCAAAAAGGACAACGTAGAGGCTCGAGCGGCTAAAGACGCGTTCATCTTTAAGCTCTCTAGCAAACTGTCTCGTTTTGTGAGCACTTATATCCATAGTGACCTTTGTTTTAATCTACTCTCAATTGGGGAAAAGGGAAATAAGAGGTTCATGAAAGCTAAGGGTTAAAAACCAAGCTGTTGCCCTGCTGATTAATACGCCAGAATTTTATGCCACCCTCAATAAACTCTTTGCCTCCGACACCTGCTGTTAAACGCCCACCCGTAAGCTTGAAGCCACCTAATGACGTTCCTACAAGTGTTATATCGGGAATGCTATTGACCTGACGATTGTCAAAAAGTTGAAACTTAGTATTGCCAAAAATGCTGTTAGTGCCAGGTTCAGTACCCGTTCCTAAGTCAACAAAAGAATTGGCACCCTCTAAATGCAAGCCATAACCTTTATTTCCAGTAATCGTTGTTCCGTGCATCTCAAAGCCTTCTCGACTTAAAAACCCATCTTTGATATTTAAATAAACACCATCTTCACCATTATTACTGATTTTACTGTTATACAAAACAGCATAAGCTCCGTTGTTATAAAGCCCCATTTGTTTATTTTCATTCAAAGTAATGTTGCTAAGCATAGCCTTGGCTTGGCCTTCAATAGCTAGGCCATCCCCATTGGCATGAGAACTCGTATTACTAACTGTAAGTTTGGTTTGCCCAATAACATAAATGCCGACACCATCATTGACCTGTTTATCAAAGTGACCAAAAAATTCACAGTCATCAATGCTTACCTTTTCCGCGTTGTAAGCAAAAAGACCGGTATAGCCCTCTACTACCCGCACATTTTCAAGCTCTAAGTAAGCATCTAAGTTATTCGTAAGTAAGATGCCACGCCTAAAACCACGAAGTGTCAGATTCTTAATCGTGCCACCATCTGCAAAAACCAGGCCAGCATAGTGTTCACCTAAGCCGGGTCCTTGCAAAATCACAACACCTCCAGATTGTCCTTCAAGGGTAATACCTGAAGGCATATTACTTAATGCTTTAGGTGGAAACTTTTCATCTGTTAAAGGCCACTTCTCACCATCTTTATAGGTACCACTCCCCAGAAATATAGTGTCATTTCCACTAGCTACCGAAAGCGCTTTTTTAAGCGTGAAAAAGGGGCGGTTAGCTGTACCTAAACCAGTTGTATCATCAGGGTGAAAGTCAAGTAGCTTCATTACGGTAATCGCTGTGACTTCTATTGCCTCGGCAAAGCTACTTGCGCCAGCAGCATTTACAAGGGTCAAATCTTGAAAGCCAAGTGCCTGTTGTCCATGCAAAATGATGGCAGTGAGTCGCAGTTCTGTGGCTGTAGCTGAAACCAATCCCAGCTCGAGTCCGCCTAAGGCTGCGCTGCTTACGTCTGCAAGGTTTGCCCCTGTGACAATTAAGGTAATATTTCCCGCGCCCTGTCTTACCTGAGTACTAAGGTCATAGCCTTCAATGCTTACATTATTGATACGCGGTGCCAGCATAGGCATTTCAGGTGTGGCGCTAACAACATCAGACCGCACTGATACTTGACCAAACCTATTTAAGGCTTCAAGTACAAAATAGTAAGCCTTACCATTGTCAAGCGCAGCAAGGGTGGTTGTCGTCGCTTCACTGGGTAAAGCTTTACTTTGCCCAAGCTCAGCAGCATTTTCACCCCAGTAAAGAGTATAACCTGCTAAATCTGATTCCGTATTGGCCGTCCAATTGAGCATCACCAAAGCGTCACCTGTTATTGCGCTAAGCCCCTGCGGTTGCGCGGGTGCTGAGGTTTGAGGTGTATCTTTGAAAGGTCTAGCTTCTACAGCTGGTGATGATTCTGAAAGCTGCCCCTGGGTATTTTTTGCTTTTAAACTAAAACGATACGTCACACCATTCGTCAAATTAGGAATGATCGTTTCATGTGCCAAAGCTGGAATCATTTTTTCTTGAACTTCAGTGCTATTAGCTTCCTGAAAACTCAATAGATAAATTTCTATATCTGTTTCAAGATTGGCGTTCCAACCCAATTTAACTTCGGCATCACCTGCTTCGACTTTTAGACCTGTTGGTGCGGTCGGTAGTAGCTTTTTCGGGGGTGTGGGATCAGGGCACGCTGTTAGCAAAAGCATTAACAGGAGTAACGGGATATAACGCAACACTTGTATCACCGAGGACCCTCAGCCGTAACAAAAAAGGCTAGTTTCTGGTTGCTATTAAGTATTTTATTGTCAGGATCTGTCCAAGATACATTAAGCAAAACGAGTACACTTGTACCTGCACCGATGGTATCTCCTGCAGTCCAATAAACTGTCGATTCATTTCCTCCAATGGGCATGAATTTTGGACCACTATTAACAATCCAACTGTAAGTCACCGCTAAATTATCTGGATTACTTACTGCTACAGAAAGTTTTAAACGATGTCCAAAAATGACTGTTTCTCCTGTTTGCACTTCACGGTTCGTATTCGTATCTAAAATTGCTATTGAATCTATCTCTGGCGGGGCATGAAGGGGTGGTTCAGTAACGTTAACGTTAATGCTTTTTTGGGTTTTAGCACCTTGGGAATCACTGACCGATAAATTCACACTGCGCTGTCCCATCTTGCCAAAAACAATTTTTGCATTACAACCTACAGATGCTCTTAATTCAGTCGTTAAAATATCTGGGCTATCTACTGACCAGCGCAGGCTCGAGCAAGCAAGCCTGCCAGAATTTAAATCATCAGCGCCGACATTTATAAAGTAGGGAATACCCTGCGGAACCGTATTGTTATAAGGGCTAAAAAGAATATCTGGTGGCGCATTGACAACATTCAGGTTTAATATCGCTTGCGAGGTATTGCCTTTAGGGTCTGTTGCGGTAATGGTAATAGCGTGCATTCCTTCGACTTTAAAGCCATATTCACCCCCAACAGGTAATTCTCCTTCGAGGCTCGAGAACAGTCTTACGTTAAGCACACCGCCTTCAGGGTCTTTCACACAGAAAAACGCACCGCAGAGACCCTCTGGCCTTAAATCCAAAAGGTAATAAGGTTTTCCCAAGTCAGCTTTGGCTGGGTTTTGAAACAAAGTAATTTTAGGTGCTAAGTTTGGTGATTTTTTTAGAGTAAGGGTTTTGTTAAAGATTTCAGCCTCGTAATTCGCTAAATTTCCTCCTAGGGGCAATTCCACGCCAAACCCAATTGAACCCTTTAGAACTGCGTCTAGCTGCCAGAAGGGATCTCTATTAGGTGATGCTGTCATTTTTAATCCAGGTTGCAAAGTTGCAGTTAAGCCAGCGGTACCATAAAGCAAAAGTGCTGTTGTAGGTTTAACATAAAGTTCGGCATTAAAAGCGTCATTTAAATCAACGTCTTTAAGGGCTTTCAATTGAACATCAACATCAGATATATCCTCCCAGCTTTTACCCGTCCACTTAGCACCTAGCTGAGCAACCACCCGCTCAGTTATTCCATACTCAAATTTTAAACTTAGTTCGCCGCTAGCACCTAAATAAACAGCCAGAGTTGGCTGAAACACTACAGGTACAAGGCCAACAAACACCACGTAGGGTTTAAAATAATACTGACCCACTTTAAACTCTTTGCTTAGTTTTACATTTGCTTCGCCTGAAATCGCTATATTGACATATTCGTCAAAGCCCATCGTAGCAGTCACGTCACCAAAGCACACGGGCGGAACCTTTAAACATGGCTTTAAAGGAGCAACGACGTTGTAGCCAGCTTTCAGGTTAATGTCACCCGAGACTTTCACTTTGACTTTAACACCGTTGTTATCAACATCTAATAGCGTCTGATCAAAGCTAACAAAGAAGTCGTAGTCAGGCAAAAGATTCGTAGTATTAAGCTCATCTTTCCTTATCGCGCCCATCGTAATGTTCGGATAATAGGCTTCTGTTGCTAGGAGGTCTTCGGCATGAAATTCACCTTTAGCATATAATTCACCTTCACTAATGGCATCTGTAAGGCTGGCAACGGCAGTTGCTATATTTACGCCAGTTGCATCGTTACGAATGTCCACAACCTTTCTCAAATAGCCATAGGGGGCAGCTTCAGAAGGTTCACTTACCAGTACATCATTAACTTTAAGAGCTTCAAGAAACGGGGTCATAGTTGCAAAGTGCATATCGCCGCTAGCCATATCAAAAGAGATCAAGGCATCCCTAGTGCTACTGTCAGCTACTTTAGTTGTATCGGGAATGACTGTTGTTACGGGTGGCTTTGGTTGTGGGCACGCCGTTAAAAACAGCAACGATATTACCGCAAAAAGCCAGAGGTTACGTTTAAAAGTCATGGGATACCTTTCCTAACTTGATTCTTGGGCTGTATACACTAAAAATATTAATCTTCAGGAGGGAGGGCTCGAGGGAAACTCGAGCCCTTTATTTTATTACTCAGCTGCAAACATACTCATCATGCCTAACTCCAAATGCATCTTTTCACTTTCCATATCAGGCATAAAACAAATGGCAACGTAATTACCTGCGGGTAGGTTTACATCAGCGTAGTAAGTTTGTCCTGGACCAACAGCTTCAATAAAGTTTGTATAAGGTGTTTCCATGTCAATGGGAGGAGGACCATTTTCAAAGTTTGCTTCTAAACCAGCCATTAGGTCATCAGCTGTTGCCCATTTAGCAAGTTTAAAGAGTATTGCAAAATGTACCTGTTCACCCATGTTACTTATTTGCCAGCGTTGCTGTCCCGCTTTTATACTTACGGGAAAACTAAAGTGATGATCAACCATAGTTAGGTTTAGGTCAGCTTCGGGCTCAACTACCGTTTCACCCTTGTTAACGGTTAGCACACTATAAAAGTAGGCATCGCCACCTTCGTTAGGGTAAGCTTCAAAAACGTAAATTCCAGGTTCAAGCTTTATATAAGCTGTTCCAGTTTCACCTGATGCTACAAGCAGCCCACCATAAACGTCGGCTATTTCAAGATAAGCGCTCATAGCTGGGCGAGGATCAGAAGTAGAATCTTCAGCAAAACTTGCAGCAACTTCCCTTGAGGCTGTAACAAAGGCTTCAACCTTGCTGCCTTCTTTTAGTCTCGAAAAAACGAATTCAAATGCCTCTTCTTCTTGATTGCTAAAGTCAAGCGCCACAAACCCGTTAAGGTTTGTGTCTTCAGGGGCTAAAAGCTCGCCATTCTCCAGATTGATACTAAGTTGTGCAGAGGCAAAATTGATTAGAAATAAACTAACGAGTAATAACTGCAACCATTTTTTCATATGCTTTTCTCCTTATAGAATTTTGGTACCTCTCAACCTTATATGCCCGTTTGTCCCGATGTCATGGGAGCAGTGCCCTAGATAGCTCGGGACAAAACGGCATTACATGTGTTCAAATGATGGGAAGTATTTAAAATAGATACCTATTAACTGATTGTGTGACCTAACTCAGCTATCCTTACGGACGTCGTAATTCCCCTTGCCAATCAATACTGCCGTTTTCCAATCTCAGTTCTAATCTCCAAACCCTGTCATTTCTAGATTGACCTGGAAAGGCGTTATTTTTCATAGCTACATCCCAGGATTCTTTACCATCGGTGGAACGGAGAGTACCTGAAAAACTTTCCCAAAAAGGTGGGCGTGCTTGGGTTTGCAAATATCGGGTAGTTTCATTCCCCTCAACCACTCCACTAAGTGAAAGAAGTTCGCCATCACCAAACTTTAGCGTGCCTATAACGCTGTAACGTTCCTGATCAACAAACGTAGCCTGTAAATCCAGACTTAAAGCTTGCTGACTAGCATCCTCAGGGATACCCAGCCAGATACCCCGTAAAATAAGAGGGTCTGTGGCGAAGTTAACCTCATCAGGTGTGTAAGGGGGGGTGTACCCTGGACAAGCATTGAGCAAGAGTGAAATAGGCAAGAGCGCTATTAAGTAAATAAGTCGTTTCATTTTGTATACTCCAAAAAGCCTTGAGTTAAAAATTCCCAGCGGCATACCAGATAAAGCTGGCATCTGGCAGAACATTTTTAAAACTCCCATCCTCCGAAGCAATAACTGCGTTCCAACCCTTCTCTAAAGAAATATCGACATTAAAAGGTTCCGTTGACTCAAAAAGCCCCAGACAGTCAGCGGCTTGCGTACCTTTCATAGTTGCCTTAGTATCGGCGTAGAAATAGAAGGCATAAGCACTAGATAAACCCTGAGTGTCTTGCATTTTTGTTTGTAGTAATCTTATGGAATTACCTTTTTGATCTGATAGTTCAAGAGAAATACTATTACCCTTGAAGGTAGCAGGTGTAATAACTACATTTTGATTGCAGCTAGCATTAGGATCTTGAACAAAAAGCAAGTTCGCTAGGTCTTGCTTCTGAGAAAGAATAATTGAAAAACCGCCAAGTTTTGAAACAGCTGAACTTCCTAACTCTACCGATTTTGTTCCGTCCAAACTAAAAACCATTGCTTTTACCGTAAGGCTGCTGCTATCCAGACCGAGAAACTCAAAATTTGCAATTCTACCTGTGAGCGTTGGTGTCTCTCCAAGTGACGATGAATCTTTAGGTTGGGTCACTTTAGGTGTCTCTGGAGAGGTTTGATTACACGCGGACATCATCAAACAAAAACCGATCAGTAAACTAATTAAAAGCTTTTTCATTCTTTTACTCCTTAGATAGATTTGTTATGGCTTTAGGCTAGATGCCCGTTTGTCCCAATGTCATGGGAGCAGCGTCCTAGGTCTTCTGGGACAACATCTTTTTCAAACGATTTGACCTAAATTTTTTACCTTTGACTTAGGCAGGAACTCGATTAACTATCGATACCGTCAACTAACACCAGCTTCACGGTACCTACCTTAAAAATCACCCTCTAACCCTAATCAATCGGCTTTAAAATCCTTATAACGAAACATCTTTGACTTGATAAGAATAAAGCACCCCGAGAGGTGCTTAGCGCAGACTTAAGCTGCTTGTTTTGTTGCAAGTGATGGCAGAATGATCTCAAGAAAGCCATTACCCAGGCAGTCGGGACAAACATCAGAAGCAATCACCTGACCTCCTGAGGGATAGAGTTCTCTATCTATCTCGCCTTCCCCATTACAGGTAGGGCAAGAACGTATTAGGCTAAGGGGGTTCATGCAGCTTGGTGATAGCTTGGGTCACGTGGAAGTTTGAGTATCTTTGAAGTGGCCTTGGTTTGATTTGGGATGGGTTTTGCCAATAGCCAGAGACCATCGCCTTTATGTCTTCGACGCGCTAAGAGCTGGATCTGGGTTTGTTTAAGGAGCTGGGCGGCAGCTTCACTGAGCCAAAGTTGTTTTTGATTGGTGTAGCTGAGCATAGCTAGGCAGACGGGATAAGGTTGGGCATGAATGGCTTGGCTGAGTTGGTTTAAGCAAGTATCTAGTTGGCTTGAGCTTGGGTTAGTTTCTAGGATTTGCAGTAAATGCTGATAGCTTTGTGCTACATTGGTCATCGTTATTCCTTTCGTGAGGAATGAAAGAGCCCACACCGTCTGACAGGACTAAGGTGTGGGTTCCGTTTAGGGAGGGCTGGTTTGATTAGTAATACTGAGCCAGGGTTAGCTCCTTTCTTTAAGGTACTGCGCCTGTTTTACCTTAGCTCTTTTTCTCATGCTGTCAACTGCTAAAAACAAACCCCACCTTAAGTGATGGGGTGAAAAGAGTTTTTAAGGTATTTAGTTTAGCTTAGTTTTGAAATACTCAGTAATCTTAGTGGCTTGAGCTGCGGCACTAAAGATCGCTTGCTTATCCTTCTTGAGAATCTTGAGCCAGCTTGCTAGGTACTCGGCGTGCATGAGTTTACCTGTGATGTTGAATTCGGCACAGAGGAAAGCCCCTGCCAGTTC
>JAHEBB010000738.1 GCA_024642575.1 Trueperaceae bacterium
TTTTTCCTCTTTGCCTGTCAGACTATTACGCAGATGAAGCAGGGCGTAAGTAAGTACCATGCTGACAAACGCGGCAATCAGGGCATTGAGTAAAGGACGAGGTGAAACAGGGGTTATAGGTACAAGAGCAGGTTCAATGACGCTGAGTAGGCCGTTGGCTGAGGTGCTTAGCGCCCTAGCGTAAGCAAGTTGATCTTGTTGCTGCGCCCTTAAACTCACACGGCCATCAATTTGATCGGCAGCGGCACCTTGCTCACGTAAACTTACGATTTGACTGTCCAAAACGGCGATTTGTTGCTCGAGCGACTGGACAATACGTTGCAGGTTTTCGGTTGCCCTTGCCTTATCCCAGTTGACCAGGGCGTTAGCTAAAGCATTGGCCTTTGCTTGCGCTAGTTCGGGGGAGGCTTCATTGGTAATAATATCAATCAGGCTCGAGTCATTAGCAGCTTCAGTGTGAATCGTAATGCTACGTTTAAAGCCATTGATGGTAGCGGTGGTTTGCTGGGCAAGCCCCAGGCTATTCATGGCACTAATAAGCACAGGGCTGCTTAAAACAGCCTTACGGTATGCACTTACATCTAAGGCTGGCACCGAAGGGGTAATAACCCCAAAAGATCTGGCATCGGTTGCACTATTGGCAGCCAAAACGGTTGCCCGCGCTTCGTAGTGCTTGCTTAGGGTTCTGCTTAATAAATAGGTAGCTGTGCCCACAATGACCGCGGCTGTCAGGGCAATGAGAGCGCCACTTAAGATAAGTTTAAGAATGTCATTAAATGACAGAGAAAAGTTGTTTTGCTCCATAGCTACTCCGTAGGGGCCGACTTTAGCACCTTATCCAATGTAGACGATTTATCCCTTTTCGTGTGTGATGATTTCTGGTTTCAGCCCTCTATAAAGGATTGTTTAATCTTTTACATTTGGTCCTTGCTAAGCTTTTGCCATTTAGAAAAAAACCTTAACTTGTCTGCTAGCCTTGCTCCTTTCAGAATTTTGTCATAGCCCAGTTTTTAAACTAAAGACGGCGATGGTGCGGTTAAGAAATATAACCCTAGTGATAAGTGGTATTTATCTTTTTAGCTTTGCGCTATTATTTAGATACCTCAATATCAATGCTGCTTTTTTGGCGCTTCTCCCTATTGCGTTTGCTGCCTGGACCTGGCAAAGGCGTGGGGGGCTTATCAGTGCTGCACTTTTTTCGTTTATCAGTCTCAGCTATTTCTTTTATTTACTAGGGGAGAGCACAGGTGCTGTGTTTGCCAATTTGCCGCGCCGTGGGCTCGAGCTGGGTAGCTACCTTTTGGTTGCTTACTTAGTTGGTTATGTTTCCCATTTACGCCAGCAATTACAAACCTACAGGCAGGTTTCTGACAAAGCCCAATATGACCCGCTTACAGGGCTATTTAACCGTCTAAGTTTTGAAAAACAGCTAGAAAACCAAATTAATCTAAATGGGCAGAAAAATACCCTAATGGGCGTACTCTTTGTTGACCTTGACAGATTTAAAAAGGTGAATGATAACTATGGTCATGATGTTGGTGATGCGCTTTTAAAGCATGTTGCTAATGTTTTAAAGTCGGTGGTTCGTCAGGGGGACACCGTTGCGCGTTTAGGCGGTGATGAATTTATGCTGCTACTTGGAGACTTAAGCTCTGCTCAGGCTGCCGCCAAAGTTGCTGCAAAAATCGTCCAGACCATTTCTAAACCCGTGACCATTATGGGAAAAGAGGTCGATATTGGTGCCAGTGTTGGCATTAGTATGTTTCCTGAAGACGGCGGAACGGCACAAGAACTCATTAAAAGCTCTGATACGGCTATGTATGCTGTAAAAGCATCGGGTCGTAATCGTTATGAAATTAAAAACTCAGAAATGCGCGAATCCGAAACGCGCAAAAAACAGCTCGAAAAAGAATTGCAATTTGGCTTTGATAACCATGAGTTTGAACTGGTGTTTCAGCCGCAGATGGATTTGATTTCGGGGCGGCTTATCAGCTTTGAGGTTTTACTACGTTGGCAAAATGCCAATTTGGGTCTGGTTAAACCTGGTGAATTCTTGCCTTTAGCAGAAAGTATTGGCCTGCTTTTACCCTTAGATCGTTGGGCTTTGCGCGAAGCCTGTCATCATTTGGCAAACTGGCAAGGCAAAGGCTTAAGCCGCGTCAAAATCGCGGTTAATGTATCAGCGGTGCAATTTAAGCAAACGGACTTTGTTGAATTTATCGCTCGGACACTTGCCGAATTTCGCATCAAACCTGAACAGCTCGAGCTTGAGATTGCCGAGAGTATCCTGGCTCAGGATTTTAAGCAGATAGCAAGCGTAGCTAAAGCTTTACGTGAACTTGG
>JAHEBB010000739.1 GCA_024642575.1 Trueperaceae bacterium
AGTGCTCGGGCGAGTCAATGGCAGTGTGCGTTTTCTTGAATTTGGCGCTAACTTATTGGGTATGGTTTTGGGCGGCCTTTTAGGCGAATGGCAAGGTGCAAGAACCACCCTTATGATTGGAGCTTCTGGCGGATTTTTATCAGCAGTTTGGTTATTTGCCTCTCCCGTCTGGCGCTACCGCCAAAAAATCGGTTAGGGTTTCAGCTTCTTTCAAACCTGAAGTAAGCCTAATAGCTCTCTGAAAAAACGCTTTATTGGTTAAATTAATGATGAAGTAGTCATTTTATAATTTCAATAGCAATAGTATCTTTAGATTCGTCAGGCACGCTTATGGAATGCCCAAAGCTCGAGCCTAGCTAAGTTTTTTCGCCATATTTATATTGGTTATTTCATAGCCGACTTGCTCATAGAGTTTTCTAGCGCCTTTATTATGCCCAAAGACGTGTAGTGCCAAAGTATCTATCTCTAGCGCTTTTACTTTTTCTTCAAGGGCTAATAAGGCTTGTTTGCCATAACCTTTTCTGCGATACGCTTCTTCAATCACAAAATCATAAATAAACGCAGTTGGTTTTGGGCCTTCAAAATCTGCCTTAAACCAGATCATCCCAAGATATGTTCCTTGCTCATTCTCAATTCTGAAAAGGTAATTATCTTTGCTACTTACACCCTCGGGTAAAAGACTTTGATAGCCCTGTCTTGATTTTTCCAAGGCTTCAGAAGGCTGCCAGTTGCCCGCATCAACCTTATCTTGAGCATAGTCGTTAATAGCTCTTTTTAAGTAAGTTGTAAACTCTGGTTCCTGCATGGGAGCAAGCTGGATCATAAGTACATCATAGCAAGCTCGAGCTTGCTTTAGACGGCCAAAACAAACCTTTTCCCATTAGAAATAATGCCCACGCAAGACCTAGAATGTATCTAAATAAAACCTAAATACCTTCCCCTTAGTCTATGTAAAGGGGAAATAAACCAAAGACATTTTTAAGGAGTGGCTATGACTGATTTTCACGATTTAGGCTTACAGACAGATGTTTCTATGTGGACACACCAATTGCTTGAGAGACGCCGCGTTTTAAAGCTAGGTTTGGCAGGTTTAGGCATGCTGGTTACAGGTTGCAGCATCGCACAAGATAACAGTAACGGCGCTTGCTTAACCGAAATACCCGAAGAGACCGCAGGGCCTTTTCCAGCCGATGGTTCAAATGCGTCAAGACAAAACCTAAATGTGCTCGAGCGCTCAGGCATCGTTCGTAGTGACATCCGTACCAGTTTGGCGACTGGCAATGTCGCAGCCGGCATTCCTATGACCATTGACTTACAACTGCTCAGCACCACAGGCGGGTGTTCTCCGCTGGCTGGGTATGCCATCTATTTGTGGCACTGTGACCGAGATGGCAGATACTCGCTTTATAGCTCTGGGGCTGAGAATGAAGATTATTTGCGCGGTGTTCAGGTTACCAATAGTGAAGGCAAACTAAGCTTTCAGTCGATTTTCCCTGCTTGCTACTCTGGTCGCTGGCCTCATGTGCACTTTGAAATCTACCCTTCCTTAGAGGCTGCAAGCAGCTCCAGCAACAAAATCCATACCTCTCAGTTGGCTTTACCTGAAGCTATTTGCAAAACCGTCTTTGACACTGCCGAAGGTTACAGCCAAAGTGTTCGCAACTTGTCCCAGATTAGCCTTGCTTCAGATAATGTTTTTAGAGATGGCGTCGAAGAGCAAATGGCCACGGTCACAGGTAGCCTTAGTGAAGGCTTCAACTCGAGCCTTGTGCTTGCTATAAACACCTAAAAATAGTAATAAGCCAAACACGCTTAACTTGCCTGAGTTAAGCGTGTTTTTATTTTAGCTATGCGAAAGTGGATATTTTTAAGATTAGGGTCATCCACTAAATAAAAAAACCAAACAGGAGCTCTAAAATAATGTTCATAACACTCTTTTTCAGTTTGGTGTTTATCTAAGTAAATGACACCCCTAGAGCAAAATAATATAAACCTTCATTTGGCTTTTTCGCTTTTGCTAGCTTTAATACCAAATTGACGTAATGATGTCAAAGTGTTCGTGGTTTGAGAAACCAATCTGATATAAAATACTAAGCTATGACTCAAAGCTCGAGCTTTACTCTTAGGCAAGCTAGTCCCCTCGATGACAACCTTATCGCTGAAAACTTTTACCTGATGTGGCAAGAGTATGACATGAGCAAACTCTTAAAAGAAGATTGGCAGGCTAAAACGCTCGAGTTTATCCAGCATGCCCGTGAACACTTAAACTATGCCGCTTTTATTGCGGAGCTTGAGGGTAAAGCCGTGGGTTCGGCTGCCTGTCAGCTTTTTAATG
>JAHEBB010000740.1 GCA_024642575.1 Trueperaceae bacterium
ATGAAGGGCGAATTTTGCTTCAGCGCCGCAGCGATAATGGTCTTTGGGGGATGCCGGGAGGTACGGTTGATCCAGGGGAAACCGCAGCCGAGTCGATTATCCGCGAAAGCTATGAAGAAACTGGATTAAAGGTTAAGCCTGTGCGCTGTATTGGACTTATAAAGCACCGCAATACGTACCCCAATGGAGATGAGATTGAAGTACATATTATGGCCTTTCGCTGTGAGATCATCGGTGGAAAGCTCGAGAGTTTAGATGGGGAGTCGCTCGAGCTTCGTTATTTCTCAACTTCTGACTTACCTGAGTCGGCAGTGCTCGAGCCCTACCCTAGAGTGCTCTTTGATCCTGAGTATCAAGGTTGCTACTTTGAGGGTTAAGGGACTTTAACCTCTAAAACGTTAAGATTACTGCTTGCTGTTCAAAAAGTGATTCACTTCGCTTAAATAAGGCATGGCTTTTGAACAGCCATGCCTTGAAACCACGATAGCCCCACAAGCATTGGCAAAACGAGCCGTTTGCTCTAAAGGCCAGTCTTGCAAGTAGCCGTAAATAAAACCGCTTGCAAAGGCATCGCCAGCGCCCACGGTATTAATGACCTCAACTTTAAAGCCTGAAATGTTTATCGGCTCCTGGGTTTTGCTAAAGATACTGACACCCTTGGCTCCGCGCTTGAGTACCCAGAGTTCGGGAAAATTTGGTTTGCTTAGCTCGAGCCTTAAGTGCCGCTCGAGCCTCTCAAGTTGCTTAGCATTTAGAGAGCCAATCACCGTTTGACTAGGGTCATTGGTATTTTCAAGTAAGGCAGCGTAGCTTTCTTCTTCGGTAGCAATCCCGACATCTGCCAAAGGTAAAAATGCCCTTAGATTAACGCCGTAAGCTCTCGCGTCATGCCACTGGTCAGGGCGTAAATCGAGGTCGATAAAAACCTTTGCATCAGTTAGCCTTGCCCGCTCACTGGCAAAAAAAGTTGCATCTCGTCTGGGCGCTTTTGCTAAACCTGTACCTGACACCAAAATTGCCCTTGTCTGGCTAAAGTCAATGTTGCTGATGTCCTCAATTGAGACATTAAGATCAGCTGGGTTTTCCCTGTAAAAGGTCAGGGGAAAGCTAGTTGGAGGTTCAACGCCGACCACCGCTAAGCCTGTGCGACCTGGCTTACGCCCAATGAATTGGCAACCTACGCCCTCATTTTTGAGTTGCGTCAAAACAAAGTCACCAACTTTATCCTGACCAAGCCCCGTAATCAGGGCCGTTTTTAAACCAAGGCGGCTCGAGCCAATCGCAACATTGCTGGGGCTACCCCCAACCCCTATTGAAAAACTCTTAATTTCAGAGAAGGGGCTACCGATTTGCTCTGAGAACAAATCCATCGAGACTCTTCCCATAGCAATCAGGTCAAACTCTGGTAGAGCGGGGTTCAAAGGGTTTGTTTTTTACCTGTTTTTAGCGACCTTAGTGCAGCGTCTGCCAGAGCTAAGGCACGCTCCCCATCTTGGCCTGAAACTTCGGCGTCTGCTTCACCTGCGGCTAGCTTGATAAAGGCTTCAAGCTCACTGGCATAAGCACCTTCATAGCGCTCGAGAAAAAAGTACATAGGTTTTTGGCTGACAACCCCAGTGCTGGTACTTTTGACAAGGGTGCTTTCGAGTACATTTTCGGCTTGCAGCATCCCTTTTTCACCATGAACTTCTATGCGCTGGTCATAGCCGTAGCTGGCGCGGCGACTGTTAGTAATGACTGCCAGAGCGCCACTTTCAAACTCGAGCGTTACAATAGCCGTATCGACATCGCCGGCTTCACCGATACTTTTATCTACGATAGAACTGGCACTGGCACTAAGGGCTACGGGTTTTTCGCCCATAAGCCAGCAAGCCATATCTAAATCATGAATCATCATGTCTCTAAATAATCCACCTGAAACCTTGATGTACTCGAGAGGGGGTGGGCCAGGGTCACGAGAGCTGATTTGTAAAAGTTCAGCCTTGCCAATTTCACCCGCATTTAGGGCATCTTTAAGCGCCCGAAAGTTTTTGTCAAAGCGGCGGTTAAAGCCAACAAAAAGCTTGGCATTGTGCTCAGCTACAACCTTGAGGCAAGCCTGTACACGCTCGAGGCTTAAATCAATGGGTTTTTCACAAAAAATCACTTTGCCGGTTTTTGCACCTGCTTCAATTAAATCGGCATGGGTATTGGTAGCAGAGCAAATCAAAATGGCATTGATTGACTTGTCCTCAAAAACCTCGGCTTGTTGCTTTACCTTGGCACCGTACTGCTCGGCTAAGGCTTTAGCGCTAGGTTCATGTACATCGACAACCGCAACGAGCTTGGCTTTAG
>JAHEBB010000226.1 GCA_024642575.1 Trueperaceae bacterium
ATGAAACTCAATACGTTGATTTAACACCGGAGCAAGAAATTGCTATGGGTTTGCAAGCGGCGCCGCAAATGGCGCAGGAGTATGGAGGCTTGCATCCTGACCAAAAGGCGCAAGCTTTTGTAAAAGAAGTTGGGCAAAAGGTGGTAGCAAGTTCTGAAGCCAACAATACTCCCTATCAATATGATTTTCACCTTTTGGCAGACCCGAATACTATTAACGCTTTTGCCTTACCGGGTGGACAAATCTTTATTACAGCAGCGCTTTTAAGTCGGCTCGAGACCGAAGGGCAGTTAGCCGGGGTACTGGGTCACGAAGTTGGTCACGTGGTAGCGCGTCATAGCGCCGAACACCTGGCTAAACAAAAATTAACCCAAGGTCTGGTTGGCGCTGCGGGGGTCGCCAGTGACGCGGGCGGTGCGCGTATGGCCGCTGCCATTGGGCAAATGCTCAACTTAAAATATGGCCGCAATGATGAGCTCGAGGCAGACAAACTTGGCGTTGTCTTTATGACTGAGGCGGGCTATGACCCAAGAGCTTTGCTGGGCGTTATGAAGATTCTTGAGGAAGCTTCCGGGGGCTCGAGACAGCCCGAATTTTCCAGCACCCACCCCAGCCCAGAAAACCGTATGCAGGCGATTCAGGCAGCCATCGATGCTGAATTTCCAAATGGGGTACCAGACGGTCTTATGCAATAAGCATAACTGGCATAGTTGAGGCGCTCTTAATAGGGCGCTTTTTTTCTTTATAATACCAAACTGAAAAGTGGGTGTAGCAATACTTAGCTTGTCCAAGCGTATGATCAAAGATCAGAATTGATGATAAAACACCATCATCAATTCAGCTTGGTATAAACTACTGCTCAAGACCTAAGCACGTTAAACTAGACTGTGCTTTTGCGCTCACTTTCGCAGATTAATTTTCGCAACCTTCAAACACCAAGGCTCGAGTTTGGTCCAGGCATAACAGCAATCGTTGGCAAAAATGCCGCAGGCAAATCAAATGTCTTAGACGCCATTTATCTGGCATGCACCGGAGATTTGCCCGGTGGCAAGATTGTCGAATCTGTGAGAATTGGGGAAACAGAAGGTTTTGTCAGTAGCAAGGTCGAGCGAGATGATGGCATTGCTACCATTGAAGTAGGTTTAGCGCCTGGTCGCAAGGTGCTTCGCATGGATGGGCAGACGGTTCGTTCAACAGATATCGCCCGTGTTGCGGCAGCGGTACTTATTACGCCGGAAGATGCTGACTTGATTCATGGTTCCCCTTCGGGTAGGCGCGCTTATCTGGATAATTTGCTTTCCAAAATCTCGCTGCGCTACGCCCTTTTAAATCGGGAGTATAGTCGCGTTTTAGAGCAGCGCAATGCGGCTTTAAAAGCTAACTATCAAGATCTGACTTTACCCATCTGGACCGAAAAGTTTCTGGAATTAGGCAAGGAAATTGAGCATTTGAGAACGCGCGCCATGCGCCGCATTCGTGACATTGCCGAGGCGAGCTACCGCGATATTGCCAGTGATAGCAAGGTTTTAGAAGTGGCGCTCGAGTCTGAGCATCAGCCTAGCCTAGCTGAGCGCCTTGGCTCCAGTCAGCAAGAAGAGCGCGCCAGAGGGGTCACGGTTGTTGGCCCGCACCGCGATGAGCTTGTGCTTACGCTTAATGGACACAGTGTTCAGGCTTATGGCTCGAGGGGCGAAGCGCGTACCACAGCATTGGCACTCCGTGTAGCAGAGTATCAACTTTTGTCCGAGAAGCATAGTGAAGCGCCTATTTTACTCCTTGATGATTTTACGGCTGAGCTAGATGCCAATCGTCGCGGTTATCTTTTGGACCTAGCTGCCAACACGCCGCAGGCGATTATTAGTGGTACTGAGACACCTCCGCAGTATGACGCCCTGTATCATATAGCTGGAGGAAGCCTGAGTGGCACGCAGTAAATATAGTAAATATAATTCAGGCCATGTTTCTGACGCTTTAGCCGAAGTCTTTAAGCGTGGCGGTATGAAACGTGCGTTAAAGCGTGCGGAATCAGTGCTTTTGTGGCCTCAGGTTGCAGGTTATGAAGTGGCTCGTTTTACCGAAGCCAAAACCCTGCAAGACGGTATTTTGTATGTGGAAGTTAGTGATAGCGAAACCTCCATGCATCTTATGTTGCAGCGGCAGCGCTTTCTAGATGTCTATAAAGTCAAGTTTGGCGTTAAAGACATTCGCGAGATACGGTTTCGGGTAGGTAGACCCAAGGTGCGGCAAGATGACGAAAAAGCAGAAACGACGCCCGTTCATATTGACCCCCTATTACTTTCAAAATTTGCCCGCACGCTCGGTGAATTACCAGACACTTTAAGCCAGCCTGCCATGCAGGTCGCTAAAGCTATGCTGATTGACCGTGAGCGTAAACGCGCCGCAGGTTGGAAACCTTGCCCTATTTGTGATGCTTTAAGTGAGCAAGAAGACTTGTGCGATACCTGCCAGCGCTACGCTCAAGATGTCAAGGTGCAAAGGGCCAGCCGGAGCCTAGCCGTTGACCCTGCTTTTTTGACGCCTTTTTTGAGTGAGGATGAACGAAACGTTGCCATCTTTACGGCAAAACAGTATTTGCAGGCAAAGCTGAGCGAATTATTGCCTCATGTTCTGGCTGACCCAACCTACAAACATGAATTAGCAAGTATTGCGCGTTGCTATGTAGCTCACGCTCTTGGCAAAGCCGTCAATGAAGTTGGCGAAGAAGATTTAGATATTTTGGATAGTCGCGTGGCAAGGGCACTGGGTAGATGGAAATGAGCAAAGATCGCAATTAATTCCTTAAGAATTAATTGGAAAAGGTATTAGGAGACGTGAAGATGGCAAATCCTGTGATGTTAGTCATTTTAGATGGTTTTGGTTTGGCACCAGCGGGGCCAGGGAATGCAGTTGACCTGGCAGATACGCCCAACTTCGACAGCTACTGGAAAATCTATCCGCATACTCAGCTCGAGGCTTCAGGAGAAGCTGTTGGCTTACCTAAAGGTCAGATGGGTAACAGTGAAGTAGGGCATCTGAATATTGGTGCGGGGCGCATTGTTATGCAATCGCTGAGTTTTATTCAGCGGCATATTGATTCAGGTGAGATTCGTAAAAATAAGGTCATCAGCGATTTGTTTGCCAAGTCAGAGCGCTTGCACTTTATGGGTTTACTCAGTGATGGCGGGGTTCATAGCGATATTCAACATGTGTTTGGTCTGCTAGACTTTGCTGCAACAACGGGCAAACCTTGTTTTATTCATGTCTTTACCGATGGTCGGGATACGGCACCTGACAGTAGTCTTGGGTTTGTCAAGGATTTAGAAGCGCATATTGCCAAGCTGGGTGCAAATATAAAAATTGCTAGCGTCACGGGTCGCTACTACGCTATGGACCGTGATAACCGCTGGGAACGGGTTAAACAGGCCTATGACGCTGTGGTTTGTGGACAGGCTGAAGCCGAAGCTGAGAGTGCAGAATTAGCCGTTCAGCAAGCTTATAACCGCGGTGAAACCGATGAATTTATTAAGGCCACCGTAATTAATAAAGACGGTAAGCCTGTTGCCACGCTAAACGATAATGATGGGGTTTTCTTTTTTAATTTTCGTGCCGATAGAGCTAGAGAATTAAGCTATGCGCTTTTAGGGGATAAAGATTGGTCAAAATTTGAGCGCTGTGCAAATCCTAAAATTCACTATGCCAGTCTGATGCAATATGACAAAGAGCTTGATGCACCCTTTGCGCTCGAGCTTCCAAGCATTACTCTGCCCTTAGCAGAAGTTATTGCTAAAGCAGGTAAAACTCAGTATCACACAGCGGAAACCGAAAAATATCCCCATGTGACCTTCTTTTTTAATGCGCAAATAGAAGAACCTTTTCCTGGTGAGTCAAGGCAGATTATCCCAAGTCCTAAAGATGTACCTACCTACGACTACAAACCTCAAATGAGCGCGCCTGAACTGACCGCGGCAACACTGAAGCGCATTCAGGAAAACGATGATGATTTCATCCTCATCAATTTTGCTAACCCTGATATGGTGGGTCATACGGGGGTTATTGAAGCTGCTATAAAAGCCTGTGAAGCTGCTGACAAAGGGCTTGGGCAACTGGTTAAAGCCATTCAGGCAAAATCAGGTAGCGTGATTATCATTGCCGATCATGGTAACGCCGAAAAGATGCTGACGGAAGAGGGGAAACCCTATACTGCGCACACGACTAACCCTGTGCCCTGTGTGCTGATTACGGAAACGAAGACCGTCCATTTACGTGAGGGGGGTGTTTTGGGAGATGTAGCGCCCACGATTTTAGCGCTGATGGGTTTAGGACAACCTAAAGAAATGACGGGAAAATCATTGATTAAGTAAAAAGTGGCGAGTGAAAAGGGGCAAGTGGCATTAATCTTGTTAAGCTAAGGTCATGAGTCATCACCTTGTCAATTACGTGTTTCATGTACGCCGTGAATTAAACCGTGCGCTAGAGGGCATCAGCGAAGCAGATTTAAATAAGCGAGTCGCAGGTATCAATAGTTGTGCCTGGATTGTGGCGCATTTGGCCTGGCAGGAGCAGCGTTACTGGCTCGAGCCAAGAAAGCTGCCCCAAGTCGCTGATCTAAGTCCCTACAAAAATGGTGCCACGGTAACACAGCCTTTATTTAGCGAAGTCTACCCGCTCTGGCAAGAAATTACCCGCCAGTCAGAAGACTGGCTAAAAAGCTTAAACGAAGAGGATTTACGTATTCACTTTACGACTAATAAATTTTTTGAAATTGAAAATATTGGCTCGCTGATGACCAGGGTTATCGGGCACTATTATTTGCATATAGGGCAAATCACGGTGATTCGCAAACTCTTGGGTTACGAAGTGCCTGGTTTTGTTGGGTCGCAAGCAGGCGCTTATTTTGACTAGGCTCGAGCCACAATCTTGAGCCAGTAGCGCGGCCTAGTTTCCATGCCAAAGTTTAACGCTGATTACCCCTAGATCTACCACCTGAAGCTAACACCAAAACTAAAGCGCTGCTCGGCGTTTGAGACATCTGCACCAAGCTCGAGCCTTATGAGTGGGGTAATGGCATATGAAATGCTGATGCCCAATTCTGGAATAGTATTGATCTGCGCGTCATTAAGTAGTTTTAGCCTGCCTGTAAGCCCAAGCTCCAAAGGGGCAAGCTGATAGCGCAGATTAAATTCATTACTCAGCAAAATATTAGGGTCATTGTCAAGGCTGCTGATTTCGTAGCTGGCAAAAACCTCATCGGTTAAATAGCTACCGACCTTTAAGGCAACCCCAAAGGTATCTTCGGTGCCAGTAATCAGGCTGCTAAGCGGCGTGGTTCTTATTTCAAAGACGTCTAAATTTAAGGCGTCGGCAAGCTGTTTTTGCAATTCGGAGAGCAAGAAGGTATCAATGGCAGTATCGATGGCACTTTGGGTAACCGACTCAGCCACACTACCTTCACCCGTCAGGGCGGCATTAGCCTCAATACGACCCAAGGTTAAGAGGCTATAAAGCTCGTTTTGCGTAATGGCTCTAATCCCGTCTTCAAATTGGACAATGGCGGTACTGCTTAATTGAGGCTCGAGGTCAATGCGAAAACTTCGCTGACCGGTGCTTAGAGGTACGACTTCCCCTGTCAGGGTTAAAACCACATCAAAGGTAGGGCCAGCAGGCTCGATAAAGCTGATATTGCTGCCACGGGTAACGCTGCTTTTTTCAAAGCGACTGTAAGCCTTAATGCTTAAACTGGGGTAAATGCCTCTGGAAGGTTGAAAACTGGCGATTCCCTCATCAAGCGTAAAATTGCGTCCTGCAAAGCGAAAAGAGCCGCGCAAACTTCGGGCTTCACCCGTAAGTTGGGGGCTAGCAGCTGTACCGCTTAAAACAGCGTCAATGCCAAGCTCAGCGCTGCCAACTGTGGCATTGAAAACCATATTTCTTGGAGCGCTTAAGGTTACATTATCAAAGTCAATAAGGTTCAGAACTTTAGGGCGTGGTTTCGTGCTTCTTTGCCTAGGTGTACGCTCTTGACCGCTTAGGCTTGCCTGATTGCTCATCACATCACCGCGAATAACAAAACGGCGGTTTTCGTAACTGAATCCAAGATCAAGATTGGTATCACTTTCAAGCAAGAAGTACTGCGGCGCGCGCAAGTTAAGATTACTGCCCTTAAGCTTTAAATCAAGGGGTCTAAGCGAACCCTCGAGCGTAAAAGGGTTACCCAGTAAACCCTGACTGCTAAGGTTCCAACCCTGGGCTGGCATAAAGCTAACCTGAGCTCTAAAATCATCAATCTGTCCAATCGTTGGGATGGTGAGACTTCCTGCCGCATTAAGGCGTAAATCAGCATCAAAGCTGGGGATAAAACTAAGTTTCCCATCTCCTGAGAGGCTTAAAGCGCCTGTCAGCGGAGAAACGGGGGTTAAACTACTTTGATATTTAAGGCTCTGGTTGTTGAGCGCAAGCAAAGAGTTTTTAAGCTCAAACTGAGTCCCTGCCAGTTTAAGATTAAAGTTAGGACTGCTCAGCTGAATAATGGGTTCACGGAGACTGCCCCTGGCTTCTAGATTCACACTCCCAAAGGCTTCAGGTTCATAAGGGCTAAGGGGAGGAATAAGACCAAGCAGCGGGCTAAAATCGGCTTGCAGTGCACTAAAATTTAGATTAAGTTCGTTTTCAGCAATAACGCCACCGCCCTGCCAGGTGCCGATGCCCGTAAAGGTAGTAGGGTCTAGGGTAAAGCGGCGGTTGATAAAACTAAAACTGGTGTCACCACTACTTATAATGCCCTTGCGCTCGAGACTTATCTGCTCACTAGCAAAGCGAATATCACTATCTACCAGATGACCAAAAGGCAAATCGAACCTCAAAATACCGCTCAAATTACCCGTAACATCGGTATTGCCAAAAAAAGCTTCAGCGGGAGCTTGAATGGGAAACTGTTCAAGCACAAAAAGCCCCTCGGCTCTACTTAGACTGACAGTACCTGTTAAGCGACTACGCGCCAGACTGCCGGTAAGCTCGAGCCCATCTAGGGGACCCGTTAGGGTCAAACTTAAGGGTAAGGCATTATCTTCAACGGCAAGATCAGGGCTAACCAACTGAGCAATGAGCTGGTTTTGCCGTAACGTGGCTGTGCCGCTTAAGTTACCCTGCAAATGGGGTAAGCGATCACTTATCCAGGGGATATCTTTAATCTCAAGTAGCCCCAAGCGGATGCTTAGGTTGCGACTGCTAAGACCCAAGGGTGCCAGATACCCGGGCAGGATGCTAGCAAGACCAAGCGTACCGTCCAAGCTGAGTTGTCCTTGACCAAGCTCAGAACTACCCTTTAAAAAGATTCGTTGAGGATTGATATCGCTATTAAGATTGAGTTTTAAGGTGCCACCAGGCAAGTTCACCGCAAGGTTTTCCGTTTCAAGCGTGCCTCTGGGGCCCTCGGCAGGGTTAAAACTAAGGGAGGTTTGCAAGCTACCCGTTTCAGCTGCCACGTTTAGCTCGAGCGCCACGGTTCGCTCGCTTAAATTTGCAGATAGCTGGGTTTTACTGTTGGGGTTTTGCCCCTCTATAAGCAAACTATTATTGTTTAAGCTCAGCTTAAACGTTTGATCTGTTACAGAGCTCAAAAAGGGCAGGCGGTTTTCCAGACCTGTAGCTAAGCTAATAGCTCCATTTAGAGCAGCCTGCCAATTTTCTGTGCGACTTAAGAGACCGTCAAGTTGAAGCTCACCATAAGGTGTTTGCCAGTCGAGGGCTTTTAGGGTTAGCTCGAGCGGCTTTGACCTAAAAACAAGCTGGCCTGAGCTAGGTTCTTTAACGTCTAAACGTAGACCCTGGGCTAAACTGCCTAGAGAAAGATTTTCCGGCAAACGAAAGCCAAGGGCTAAAGCAGGGACTTGGCTGCTCGCTAAATCAAGCTCGAGCCTATTGTCTAGACTTTGCAACTTGAGCCTAAGACCCGCGGATTCCAGGCTAAGGCTACCTTCGCTAAGGAGCTGATTATCAACCAAATTAATACCTAGAGTTTCACTACCTTGACTCAGCTTAAGCTCGCTAGTTTCAGCTATTTGTCCTGTTACTATTAGAGCTTCCGTTAATAAAGGAGAGCTAAGTTCTTGGTTAAAGGTAAGCCCCTTTTTAGTAGCACTCAGCATTCCTTGTAACTGGATTGTAGTGATGAGTGTCTTGGTGCTTGCCTCTAATTTGGGGTTGAGGAAAGCACCTGAAAGGCTGCCGTTTAGATCAAGATGTGCCCCATAAAGCTCGAGCCCTGAAAGGTTCAGGTCGCCTTGCCAATTGCCTGTAAAGGGGCTGCTGGCTGCTAGCTTGACCTGACCCCCTAAAAAAGCGTCATCTGCCCCGATGCTTAGCTGTTTATCCTTGTAGCCCAGAGACACCGCGAGCTGATCAGTTTTACCTGCGAGCGAGCTAGTGAGTCTTAGGTCTAGAGCACCGTCAGTTAGCGTACCAGAGCCTGTTGCCGCGACTTGAGCGCTCCTGCCTAGCGGAAGGTTTAGGGT
>JAHEBB010000227.1 GCA_024642575.1 Trueperaceae bacterium
ATCTTGAAAGCTTAGCTAACAGTATTGGCGAAGATGCTGCATTGGTTATTCCTGAAGGCAGCGAAGCGCATTTTATAGATCAAGTTTCAGGGGGTCAGGTCATACAGGTGCAAGACTGGACAGGATCAAAATTTCCTATGCATACTTTGACAGCAGGCAAACTCTTTTTAGCCTTTCAAGCCAAAGAAAAGCTCGAGGCTTATCTTAAGCAACCTTTAAGTGCCTTAACCCGAAAAACTGTCACTGACCCTGATACTTTAATAAGGCAATTAGAAAATATAGTCAAGCAAGGCTATTGCTGGAGCTACAGTGAATTTGCTGATGACCTCAATGCCGTTTCAAGCCCTATTTTTGCCCAAACTAAAATTATTGCCTGCTTGACCCTTTATGGCCCAAGTTTCCGCTTTCCCGGGAAAAACCAAGATGCTATTACCGACTCGATCTTATTGAGCAGCAAAAACCTTTCTGCCTTGCTCTAAGCCTAGCGGCAAATCAGAATAGACCTCCCCTTTAAGATGACCCATCAACCAGCATCTTTAAATTCTCATCTTCCCTCTTTAAGCATTCCTGTTATGCTAATGGCAGCACCTTAAAGGAAGCATTATGCCTGCATCAATAAAATCAACAAGCCATATTCAATCGGTTGACCGCGCCCTTAGCATTCTTGAGTTCTTGTCCAAATATGGCGAGTCCAGCGTGACCGAAATTGCAGAAAACATGCAGGTTCATAAGTCAACCGTCTTTCGGCTTTTGGCGACGCTCGAGCTTCGGGGTTTTGTTACTCAAGAAACAGATAGGGGTAAGTACCGTCTGGGTTTAGGTTTGGTTCATTTGGCAAGTGCCGTTACAGCTGACTTTGAACTTATCAGGTTAGCCAAGCCCATTTGCGAACAACTCTGCAACACCACTCAGGAAACCGTTAATCTGGGAGTTTTAGAGCAGGATTATGTGCTCAATATCGATCAGGTAATTGGTACGGCCAATGTCGTTACCTATAACTGGGTAGGCCAACGCAACCCGATTAACTGCACTTCAACGGGTAAGGTCTTGCTTGCCTTTTTAAGCGAGAAAGTGCAGCGTCAGGCTCTGATAACGAGCAGCAAATGCACCCCAAACAGCCACACTGATGCCCGTGAATTGTTAAAAGAACTTCAAAAAATCAAAGAAACAGGCTATGCCTTTACCCTCGAAGAGCTCGAGCTAGGACTTAACGCAGTAGCTGCGCCAATCTTTGACAGTACAGGTAAGGCAATTGCAGCCGTTTCAATATCTGGCCCCTCTTACCGCTTAGGGGAAGCTCAAATTCATGAATTTGGTAGTCTTGCCAAACAGGCAGGTCTCAAGATTTCTGGCAAGTTAGGCTATCAAGACCGCTAAGGGTTAATAGCTTTTACGCCTAGACATCTAATGCGAGGGAACGCCTTTATTCCAGGGCATCGCAGCAATAAGCGCACGAAAATAACAACGGTCAATTAAGGAAGTAAAGATAAGCCCAACACAAATGATACCGGGAATAATTAAAAACCAGTCAGTAAGCAAAAGCTTACCCAAAAGCCCTATGGCAATAAGGAGGCCGAGTGCCATCCTAAATTGTCGATCAATAGTCCATAATTTTCTTTTTGCAGCATAAACCAGCTGATTTTCGTGCTTTTCACGCAAGACTTCAATACCTGCTTCACTTACATTTAAATAGTTAAAACCTAGCGACTCGAGCAAATGAGCAGCTTTTCGCGCTCTACTACCCGACTGGCAAATCAAAATATAGTTTGCCTCTGGGTCAAGTTTTTCATGCAAAGTTTCCAAACGACTTAAGGGGATACTTCTCGAGCCTTTTAAGTGTTCCTCTTCAAACTCAACAGATTCTCTGACATCTAGAATTTGGGTTTTGCCATCTGGCTTTAAGAGCAGGTTTGTCAAGGCGTTTAAAGACAAAAAGCTAATGGGCATAGCTTGAGGCTATCATAAAAGTGAACGAACGCCTAGAAATCCCTCACAGCCTGTAGGCTCGAGCTTTTTAGCTTTAAAGCCCTTAATTTTCTCGAAAGTGAACGTTTCTACTTAAAGCCATCTTGACATTTGAGTCTTTAACCCTGTATTGTTACTTTCGCTCTTTAAGGGGCCATAGCTCAGCTGGGAGAGCGTCCGCCTTGCAAGCGGAAGGTCAGCGGTTCGATCCCGCTTGGCTCCACCAAATAAAAGCCCCGAACAAAAAATGTTCGGGGCTTTTTTGTTTTTTATCTAGTACCACTTTCCATAATCTGCATATCTTCTGTAATTTTGTGAGCCTCTAATGAAATCGCTCGCTACAAATCATGCCAGGCTTCATCCTCTTCTTTTGTTAGCCACAATTCAGAAATAGTCTTTTCTCTTAAGAGAGCATTTTCTATCGCATCGGCATGTTTTTGCTTTACAAACTGCACAAAGTCTATGACCTCATTAAGTAAAGGGTCTGGCATGTGCTCGAGTTCTTTAATTAAGGCAGCAACCTTTGTCATGTCTCACTTGCAAGTATAAACGAGTTCTTTTGTACTGCCCATGTTGCACTTTATTTAGTTAATAAGTTCAAATAGCCGTTCTGCAATCTCTGGCGTAAAAACTGCTTCTTAATCTTGTGTGTTTTTGAGCATAAGTACATTATGAACAGTAAGCAAACAATTCTCGAGTTTCACTTCATAGGTCTTACTAATCTCTAAAAGTTCATCTGCCCTATTACCCATGCTTTACCACTAGGCTTTCGTTTTAACAATGAGGCAAATAGCTACACCTTGCATAATGTCAAAAATATTTTCATCTTTACTGCCATCTGGTGCGCTCTCTTTTTTCTTGCTATTACCATTCAGATCAAGCACATAAATTTTGTCAAAGGTATTCATCAGGCTTTCTCGCATACCTCTAAAGGTTGGGTTATCTAAGTAGCCATGATTGGTTACAAAACCAAGCACACCGTAACCATTTTGCTCTATACGCCACTGTAAAAACTGAATGAGCTTTACATAGACATCATTTAGCCATTTAGAGTTACCTTCACCTAAAAATTACCTTCAGGCTCAAAGTAATTTTCGGTAGCCTTCCCTGTTTTGCTGTCTATACCACGTAGCAAGCTTGCTATCCATTCGCCGTTATTAACTGCGTGACCTGAATATGGCAATTTCCAAACTTTGCAGACGCTGTGCAAAGTCAATTTTCCATACTATGCAACCTGATTTTCCAAATTTTGATACATAAGAAATAAGCTTGCAACAATAGCGCTAATGATTAAGATGATTACAATAAACATAAGATAACTCCTTATTACTTTAAGGTGACATACTTTCTCAAATAAACCATGTACAACTATCACAACTTTATCGGCAAAGGTACTTGTTCTAAAGATATTGTGGCGCAGATTTTGGGTCAAATAAAAGGTATGAGTGTGACCTTTAAAAACTGACATTCCTTGATGCTTAAAGGACAAATGTATAAAAAGGGGCGTATGCATGTACCTATCTGAGTCAAGGCTCGAGTGTTAAATTTGTTACAGAACTTTCAGGGGCAGCCATTCTTAAACTTTAACTTTTAGTCTCGAGCCAAGCTCGAGCTTTTTGGGGGTTGGCTGCTTTCTGGCAAAAGGAGAACGCTATGGCGATGATTCGCTTTGAACTGTTTGCCCCTTATAACGAAGAGGCTGCTCTTATAGGTGACTTTTCTGATTGGGAAGCCCTAAGCATGCAAAAAGATGACAAGGGCGTATTTAGCACCGAGGTTGATTTGGCGGACGGTGACTATACCTACAAATTTGGCCTTCGGTCAAAAAGTTGGTTTTTAGAGGAAAATACTTGGGTTGAAGTTGTTGACCCGTACGCGACCCAAGTCATTGATGATGAAAATCAGGTGGGGGTCATTCATATCAAAGAGGGCAAGCGTTTTTTAGATGACTACATCTGGCAACATGATGATAAACCCCTGCCACCTGATCACGCATTAGTCATCTACGAAATGCATGTGGGTGATTTTTCAGGGGGAGGTGGTGACAGCTATTCAAAGGGGCAATACAAAGATGTTACAGCCAAACTTGATTATTTGGTTGATCTTGGCATTAATGCCCTTGAGCTCATGCCCCTAGAGGAATATCCAGGTGAGCACAGTTGGGGTTATAATCCAAGACATTTTTTTGCGCCAGAATCTAGCTATGGTCCAAGCAAAGATTTAAAAGAATTAATTGATGAATGTCACGCCAGAGGTATCAGGGTCATAAAAGACGGTGTTTACAATCATGCCGAAAGCTCGAGCCCTTTAACCCAGATTAACCACGATTACTGGTTTCACCACGAACCCGAAGACCCCGATAATAGCTGGGGCCCCGAGTTTAACTATGAAAATTATGATGCCAATTTAGACAGCTACCCTGCACGCAAATTTATTGGCGATGTGATTCGCTACTGGGTCAGCGAATACCACATTGACGGCATCCGCTTTGACGCCGCTGCTCAGGTGGGCAACTATGACTTTATGGGCTGGGTGGTGCAAGAAGCCAAACATACTGCGGGTGCCAAACCCTTTTACGCTGTTGCCGAGCACTTACCTGAAACCCCTGAAATTGTGGGCTTTGAGCGCCCGATGGATGGCTGCTGGCATGACAGTTTTTACTATACTTTAAAAAATCTAATGGCAGGTGACAGTGTTGATTTTGAACGTTTAAAAGATGCCATTGATGGGCAACGTCAAGGCTTTTTAGCAGCAACCAATCTGGTCAATTATCTTTCTAACCACGATCACAATCATGTCTTTGCTGATTTGGGCGATAAAGGCATCCTGGATGAAGAAGCCTTTAAACGTGCTCGCCTTGGCGCAGCGCTTCTCATGACCTCAGTAGGTGTGCCGCTTATCTGGATGGGGCAGGAATTTGGCGAATACAGTTATAAAACCACCGAACAAAACAAGCTCGAGTGGGATCTTTTAGTAGCCGACAATAATAAAGCGCTAAGAGAACTCTATAAAGGCCTTATAAAACTACGCAAGGAAAACTCAGGGCTGCATGGTAGTGATATCGACTTTTTTCACGAAAACCCAGAGGCAGGCGTCTTGGCTTTTGTGCGCTGGAATGGTGAAGGCTCGAGGGTGGCTGTGGTTATGAATACCACAAGTAAATTTTACAAGGATTATCAGGTTCCTGGTTTTCCTACCGAAGGTACCTGGCATGAATGGACCAATAATTATGATATTCAAGTTAGTAATAGCACACTTATCACTGATTTAGCTGAGTATGAAGCCAAGGTATTCGTTATTTAAGCTTTTCCCTTTAGATTTTTACCCCTTCACTATGATTATAGTGAAGGGATTTTTTTTGGCTAAACCCTGATATCCATAAAAAATCCCTCACCTATAGCCGAAACTCTAAATTAGGTGAATTTTTTACCAAGTACAAAAAAATAAGAAATTTGTAATAGTTCAAGCTCAAGAATATGGCTAGAGTCATGGTGGAACAGGTCTGCCTTAAGGCAAAACCATCACCTGACAACTCATTGGGTTTAAAACCCGCATGAAGGTCTTCTATCAGCGCAAGCTGACACTCAGTTGCACAGTCTTTTCACCTTCCCCCAACTGATAAAGAAACCTTCACGCTTAGAGTATGAAAGGTAAATGTTAAGGAAATGTTACAGCGTAGGAAGCTCCCTCTCTTAGTTAATTGCTTCAGCGATACGTTTGGCTTATTTCCTGGAATTTTATGGCGTTTAAGGAGGCTTGTTTTTTTAGGTTTAACCGTTAAGCAAGAACAAAATTACTGTGTAAAGGGAAGGAAAGAATGAAAAAGTATTTTATAAGTTTTATTTTGATTGCGCTGGTCTCTTTTGGCTTTGCCCAAAACGATAACCCGCTAGAAATTAATCTTGAGGCTTTTATTGTTAGTACCATTACCAAAGAAGATGGCAGTAGCGAAGAGCTTTTTAGTGCCGCGGAGTCTGCCCGCCCTGGTCAGATTGTCGAGTACCGAGTTAGCGTAAAAAACAGTTCAGACACCAGTCTACCTGCGGGAAATGCTGCCGTGACAGGTCCTATTCCTGCTGGCACCATGTATCAGGCAGATAGTGCCAGTTTTGAAGAGGCTCAGCTCGAGTTTAGTGCTGATGGTGGTCAAAGCTTTTCTATGCCGCCCGTCATGATGATAGTTGTCAATGAAGAGGGTAAAGAAGTTGAAGTCGAAGCCAGCCCCGAAGATTATACGGCGCTGCGCTGGAATATTTTAAAAACGCTAGAACCAGACGAAGTGCTGGTCTACGTTTACCGAGTCATCGTCAGATAAGGCTTCTCTAAGGTCTTTTTGCATCATTTGTGTTTTCTTAGGAGGAAACCGTGAAATTATTCGTCAAAGTGCTAAACATGCTGCTACTCTTCGCGGGTGTAGCAGTAACTGTCTTGGCACAACCCACTGCTAGCGGCACCAATATTACCAATACGGCGTCAGCTACCTTTGTTGATAGTAACGGCGCAAACCGCTCTACCCAGAGCAATACCGTTACCACCATCGTTCAAACGGTCTATTATGTCAATGTTGAGCCAGATACCGACGGTACCAACGACATTAACCCAGGTACAACAGCAGGCACCGTTGACCCAACAGCTGTTACCGATAATGATTTTACCTCTAATGCCTTTGCCAGCAACGACCTAGATGTTGCTTCAGGTGCAAATGCAATTTTAAGCTACTCAGTTGAAAACCTGTCAAACAAGGCTGTCGAGCTTACGCTAAGCGTTGCTCAAGCCACAACCGACGATTACGATCTTTCAAATGTCAAAATCTATGTAGACCTTAACAAAGATAATATTCGGGATGCCAATGAGCTTTATTTTGATGGCACAACCAGCAGCTACCCAAATATCGCCAGCTTTCCCAATAACCGTCTGAGTTTACCTATTTCTAACGGCACAGCAGGCAGCGGCACTGATTATTATCCTGTTTATGTTGTAGGTACAGTGCCTAGCAATCAAGATGGTAATGACGTCGCCCTAGTTGACCTGCAAGTTACAAACTTTACAGGGGTAAATGACGGCGCTTACACGCCAACGGCTAAAGCCAATGAACTGTTTGAAAACAACAACTTAGGTAGAGTTGAAGTTAATGAAATTGTACTGATTGGTTTAGCCAAACAAGCTGCAACCCCCACCAATAATGGTGACGGAACCTGGAGCGTAGATTTCACTTTTAACCTTAAAAACTACGGCAACGTTCCTTTAACCAGTGTTAATGTCACTGACAACCTTGCTACTATTTTTGCAGCAGCCCAAAGCTACACCGTTACAGCGCTTAGTGCCACCGGCAATTTAACCGCTAATACCCCTGCCAGTGTTAACGGCGGCAGTACTTCTCTACTGGTTCCTGCCAGCTCGAGCCTAGCCAAAACCGGCGACGCCAACGATACTGCTAGTATTAGCATGACCGTAAAAATCACACCAAGCACCACCGCAGGCGCAGCCACAACCTTTAGCTATAACAACACCGCCACAGCCACAGGTACTAGCCCTGATAGCACTATAGACACCGACGTTTCTTTTAACGGAGCCGCCACCGATGACGGTGACAATGACCCCGATGATGACAGCTCAACGACCCCCATTAGCTTGACCGAAACCCCCGTTATTGGGGTAGCCAAACAAGCTGGCACCGTTGTCGATAATAATAACGGCACCTTTACCGTACCCTTTACCATCAAGGTTGAAAACCTTGGCAATATGAACCTCCATGATGTTCAAGTCACAGATATTATTGACAATGAATTTGGAACTTATGTTGCTACGGTAGGCAATGTTGATGCCACAGGTGAATATACGATTAGTGGCTTAACTGTGACCGACGCAACAGCAGGTACAGCTATAGCAGCTAACCCTAACTTTGATGGCGATGATGACGCGGGTGATGCAGGTCTTTTAACTGTGTCTGCTACTTCTGTTCTAGAAGTAGGGCAGTCAATCAGCATCGGCTTCAATTTGACCTTCTACCCTGACTTTGTCAATAGTCCCTTTACCAACCAGGCCACTGCCTCAGGCGACTTACCTCGCAATGCAGATGGCGTAGCTGATGGGGATACCACTGACTTATCAGATGACGGCAACACTACTGACACAGATGGCGATAAGAATCCTAACGAAGCTGGCGAAAACGACCCTACAGGTATTGCTGTTCCCTCAGATACCGTGATTGGCGTCGCCAAGCGCGTTGACCCCAGCTTTGGCACCACAGGTTACACCGATAACGGTGACGGTACCTTTACCACTCGCTTTGAAATCAATGTTGAGAACCTTGGCAATGTTGACTTGCATGATGTTCAGGTTACTGAAAGTTTAACTGCCGAATTTGGTACTTATACTGCCCTCTTAGCCAATGTTGATGCGGCGGGCGAATATACCGTAAGTAATTTGGCCATCAGCACAAATGTTAGCAATGCCCTAACGGCAAATACCGCAGGCTTTAACGGCTCGAGCGATACCAGCTTGCTAAATGTAGCCTCAGGTGGTTATATCAAACCAGGTCAAGT
>JAHEBB010000228.1 GCA_024642575.1 Trueperaceae bacterium
AATCAGTAAAATACGCCCCTCTGGACTTACAACCAGCGCGCCAACGGTAGCTAGGGGATAGTTAGGCATTAGCTTAAGACTATACAGATGAAAGAGGTATTGCCGTAGCAAGACCTACAGAGCGTCAGAAAGGGTAGAAAAGCTCGAGCAATTGATGGGCTCGAGCTTTTTACTTGAAAGGTTTAAGAACGAGGTCTTAAGGACAGCCTAAGGTTTTCTGTGGGCTATATTTAAACTCATAGAAGTCTCGGCTTTTTAGCGTATTGATATTGGTTAAATCTGGAGGTCCGGATAGATCGAGACAATTACCATCAAGGTATAAGGCGTCATATTTGCCTAAATCCGTATTATCAACCAGAGCTTGTATATCTTTAATGGTGTTCTGGCTGAGGCGAAGATAGCTTAACTGAGTTAAGCCGGACAGGGCACTGATATTGGTGATGCTGTTATAAGTAAGATCAACGTAGCTTAGGTTGGTTAAACCAGCTAAGCTGCTAATGTTACTTATGCTGTTGCCGTAAAGATTTAGGTCATACAAGTTTTGTAACGAAGCCAGGCTGCTAATGTTACTGATTTTGTTATTGCTGAGATAAAGTCCTGATAGATTCGTTAAACTTGCCAAAGGACTGATATTACTAATAAGGTTATCGCTAAGGCCAAGGGAGTATAAGCTCGTTAAGTTCGTCAAAGGGCTGATGTTAGTTATCATATTATTACTCAGATCAAGTCCTGATAGATTCGTTAAACTTGCTAAAGAACTGATATTACTGATTCTATTTTTACCGAGGCCAAGGTAGTTTAAGTTAACTAAACTCGATAAGGGACTGATATCACCGATGGAGTTGTTGTAAAGAACTAATTCTTGTAGGTTTACTAGATTCGCTAATGGATAGACGTCACTTATAGTGCTGTTGGTTAAGTAAAGTCTAGTTAAACTTGTTAAAGAAGCTAATGCACTTATATCGCTTAGAGTAGCATCGCCGATTTCAAGCATTTGTAAATTTGTTAAGCCAGACAGTGGGCTTAGATTTGCGGTATTACTTTCATAAATAGAAAGACCATAAAGGTTAATGGCATACTCAATGCCCGTCAAGTCTGAAGCACCACCTACATAAAGCCAACTCAGATTCAACATATCTGTGCAAAGGATAGGTCCTGAGATACCTGTTTGCGAACGAATAGCCTCTGCCAAATTGGCATCAGGAACGTTAACAGGGTTAACGCAATAACTTGCACTTGTTGGTTTTTGCCAATAAGCGCCCTTATAATCCCAATATCCTCCTAGTACATTTGCCCTTACTCTTGAAGCAATTTCCTCAGTGAAAACTCGAGTGTAAGAGCCTACTTGGTTCCCATAAGCAAAGTACTTTCCATCTGCTGTTAGATGAGGATGCTCGAGGCTTGGTGATGAGCGTAAGTTAGCAATCTCTTGGGTATCAAGATTTTTTATACTTATGATGCGTTTACCTAAAGTGGCAGTGCGGTCTCTTAGATACATCACTATTTTGCCACCATCACTTGCACTTGGGTCTGAGAGAGGTTCTGGCAGAGTTATGACGGTTGTATACGTGTTGGCTGTTAGGTCATAAAGCAGTACTTGATTAGTACCATCAGCCAAGTCTCTAACCAGAGTAAGGTAATATCCGTTTGAGGTAATTGATGCCTGTCGTTGACTTTCTTTTGGGTTAAGGATGCTTCTTAAGGAACATCTTCTGGCTGTGTAATCATAATGGCAAATTATGATTTTGCTAATACCTGAACTGGTGGGTTGGGAAAAAACGATTTTGCTTCCATCAGCACTCATGGATACGTCTATTTCATCCCTGTCACTACTGTTACTTAATTTTCTCAGGGTCTTAGCAGAGAGGTCAAACAAATAAATGTCGTACTTGCTATGAGCTGGATCAATAATACTGGCAACAACCCAGTTGGTATTGCCGCTTAAGGCAACGGATTGCACTGCAGAAGTACCAGACCACACTTTTATTTTGGTGTCACTGACCTGGTTAGCTAGCCAGATTTCATACGTACCTGTAGCATTTTTGCGGTAGTAGGCTAGGTAGCCATTTACATTTGGCAAGATAGCCTGACTAGCTATTTCGCTTACTGATTCTTCAGGTGCTTGCTCACTTTCTAGGTTAGTTACTTTATTATTGAGATCAATGCCAGTCACGTTTATTTCTTGCTGGGTAGTGATTTCAATTGCATTTTGTATGTCATTCATATCAAACAAAGGTACTAGGAGGTCATCTGGGTGAGTTTGTGGAGTTTCATTTTGGTTACAGCTTGATAGGCTAATAGTTATAATAAGGCTCAGGCAAACATTAGTCGCAATCTTGAAGTGATTCATGGCTTCCTCCTGGGAAACTAAGACTTGTAAAGATTTAGTAATGTTAAAACCGAACTTGTATTCTCATAAAGATAGAAAATTTGCAAGAATTTTATTTCAAGTGACAAATCTTCAGGATTAAATAACCGAATAATTGAGAAAATCTCTTACTTTTTAGTTGCCTTTTGCCTTTTGCCTTTTCATTTGCCACCTCCTTTAGAGGTTGAAATGTTTTTATAAAGACGTTTTCTTTTGGCAGGTGTTTAGGTTATTAAACGCACAAAACACCACAAGCTCACCCTATAGGACATAGTCTGGTTTTACATCCGTAGTTGTCTTACAAGGGAGTCGGAAATCAGATTACAGTGTCAGCATTTGAGTGCATCAGGAGAATGATGCAGGGTATTTGACGCAAGGATAGGGAAATATATAAAACCCCTATAAAGAAAAGCTCGAGCCTAACTTAAACCCTCAAGATACGACCCTGTTTTTGATACCTTTTCTACCCAGGCATCCCAAAAGCTAGATAGGGTAGGGTAGTCAGATGTCAGAGCTTTAAAAGCCTGTTGTTCTTGCTCTGCTAGGGCTTTCCAGATAGAAAAAAGCTGAACCAGCAAATCAGCATCGGCGGCGCTACTCACCAAATTTTCTAGCATAAAAGGGCGCTCTGCAAAACGCACAGGTAAACCAAGCTTGCGACCCAATTGGGTAATGTCTTCACGGCTTAAAAAGAGTCCTGAGTGAGCAGGGGTAATCAGGCTTTGTAATTTTCCTCTTGCTTCAGAAGCTTTTTTCTTGAAATCGCCTGGTTGCTGATACTCAAAGGTTTCAGTAGTTTCGGCAAACCGAAAGCCAGGTGCCGAATGTTGACCTAATAATTCACTGGCATGCTCGAGCGCAATCTTTAGACAAAGGTCACAAACCACGCCATAAAAACCCTTATCAATGCGCTTTACCGCAAAAGAAAAACTGGCTAGCCAGGGTAAAAGTTGCTCAAGCAAAAGCACACGTTGCCCATGCTCTGCTTTGGTTTTTGCCAGCTTATCGTCTACTTCGGCGTGTTCACAAAGTACCGCCAGTGCTTCTAATTCTGCGGCTACATGGTCAGGAGCGGCTAGACCAGCCGATAAGGAAAGCTCGAGCCCAAGCGCCTCATAAACGCCGCCAACAAAGCCCGACCAATCACTGTTTAACATGCCGCTGGCATCTAGAAAAACCGAAGCGTAAGGATAAACATTAAATTCAAAAAGCCAGCTATATTGCTCGTTCAGATCTTGCTCCAAATAAGGCTCGAGCTCGGTAAACTCACTGGCAAGTGCTAAGAAATCTTTATCAGGTGGATGGTGAAACGCCCTGGCAAAAAAGCTGTAAAGGGCAGCGTAAGACATAAACCTAGCCTATCATGCAAGCGAATTGTTACCGACATGGGGTAATGCCTTTAACTCGATATACTTTTGATTTAGTTATAACTCGCTTTGTAACTTATCAAGCTTTTTGTCTTTGACGAGCAGGGCTTGGAGAGGTCGGATTGATCGTGAAAAGTTTGCTTTTGCTCGTACCAGGGATTGTTTGGGGTTTGTCGTTTATTGTTGTCGAGCTGGTTTTGCCCTTTATTCCCCCTATCAGTCTGACGCTGGCGCGTACGCTGATTTCGGTCACTATGTTGCTCTTGCTTATGGCTCGAGCTAAGAGCCCCTTACCCAAAGGATGGGCTGAGTGGCGACCCTTTTTTATCCTGGCGGCACTAAATCAGGCGATTCCTTTTGCCTTATCGTCCTGGGGGCAAATCTATATAGAGGCAGGTTTGGCTAGCATTCTACTTTCAACCATGCCACTCTTTACGATGCTTCTGGCCTTTTGGTTTATGTCAGATGAGCCGCTTACCCGTAACAAACTGATCGGCGTAAGTCTTGGTTTGTTTGGCATTATTTTGCTTATTGGACCAACGGCTTTTAAGGGAATAAGCACTAATGTTGTAGCGCAACTTGCCGTGGTTGCTTCTGCCTTGCTTTATTCCATAGGGGCTATATATACCCGTTATGTATACACGCTTCAACCCAAAAACCTAAAGGGTTGGACGTTGAGATTACGCATTATCACGGCGCAGTTTGTAGCAACCGGCATCATGCTGATTCCGTTTAGTTTACTAATTGATAAACCCTGGACACTTAGACCCGAGCTGGCGACGCTGTTTTATCTACTCTTTTTAGGAGTTGGCGTTACGCTCCTAGCGTCAATGGTTTACTTTTACTTGATAGAACAGTTTGGTGCGGCGATTGCCTCAACCACGACCTATCTCATTCCCGTTTCAGGGGTTTTGGCAGGGATGCTGTTTCTTAAAGAAAGGCTTACCCTGACGATGGTGCTTGCTCTGGCGTTTATCCTGATGGGTATTTTTGTTGCCAATCAAAGACCAAGAAGAGTATCAAAGGCGCTTTAATCAGGTTGAAGCAGACAGCAACAGAATGATTTAGCACTTTTTCAGAGTCTAATTTGGCTCCGTTACCGAGGTTTTTATGATGCTATGGGTCTTTTAAGAGGAAGTCACGGTAGCGCCATTCCAAGTACGCCAAACCCCCAACAAACAGCGCCTCGGCAAGCAAATGGGCAAGCCCAAAGAAACTGGCTTTTTGAGCAAAAATTAGTACCCAGCGAAGACAAAGCACAGCCCATACCAGGTTTGCTATGACGAGCAAAACAATAAGGTTTAAAGGTCGTTTTTCCCTAAGGGTTAAGGAAAACGAAAAACATCCGTAAGCGATATTGGCTAAAGCAATCAACAAGATAAAGCTTTTGGGAAGCTGATACCACACAGTAAGCCAGTTGCTGAGTAGTAGCATTCCAAGCCCAACGCTTAAACCAGCAAAGCTATCAATTCGTAAAAGTCTATAACGCCAATTCATGTTAAAAAATACTTGATGTGTCTAAGGGCTAGATTCAGGGTTGAAAACGGAGTATAGGTTTAAGCTTGCCATGGTTTAGTACCTCTCTTTTAGCTGGGATAGTCGAGTTTTTAACCTTTTCAATGCCTAGTAAAAGCATAGCTACCTTTGGATACACTCAGAAAAACCACCTAGGAACTCGCTTGCTGTAATTAAGCCAGTCTTTGCCATAGGTTTGAGCCAACCACGGTTCTTCACCAAATACAACTCGAATATGAAAGGCAAGCACGACTAGTAGGCTGTACAAGGTTAAAGCTATTGAAGCAAAAGATAAAGCCCAACCGAAAAGAACTATTGTGACGGATACATACATTGGATTGCGACTATAGCGATACAAACCACTAACCACTAACTTTTGTGGTGGTGCCCAAGGAGCTAGGCTTCCTTTACCAGAAATATAGAAATCCCTTACACACCAGAGGAGTGCCATTACTCCAACAGTGATTACAACTAGAGCGAATGGGTGAACAAGCTTACTATGCTCTATATAACCAAGCCAAACAATAGGAATGACAAAGGCAACTATACCTGGTAATACCAAAAAAGCAATGACGGCTTGTTTGAACATTGGTTCTAACTAAGGATTGTAGTCATACATATTGCTCAGTTTAGGGATGTGCTTGGCAACTCGGTTACTGATTTCAGTCATTTGCTCAAAAATCGTTTCGGGAATATCGGCCTCGAGCGCTGCTGCATTCATCTCCATTTGAGCTTCGTTTTTTGCACCCACAATCGCTGTGTGAATACCTTGCTGGTGTATGACCCAACGAATAGCCAGATGTACCAAAGGCTGATTAATTGACTCAGCCAATCCTTTGAGTTCTTCGGTTGCTCCGTAAATATAAGGCCAGACATCCTCTTGAAAAAAGACGATGCCGTTGCGTTGATCGCTTGCTGGTAAATTGAGTTTCTGAGCAAATTTACCCGTCAAAATGCCTTGAGCAATAGAGCTGTAAGTCACTACCTCAATGCCCTTTGCCTGACAATAAGGGATGACCTCATCTTCTGCCAAACGCCAGAAAAAGTTGTAACCCAGCTGATGCACATCAATCTTGCCAACTTCGCTGACCTCTTGCATGTTTGTAAGTGAAAAGTTGCTTACGCCAATGCCCCTGATTTTGCCAGCTTCCTTGGCTTTGACTAAGCCTTCCATGACAGGCCGCATATCTTTGCCGCGTCTTGGCCAATGAATGTAGTAAAGGTCAATAACGTCAGTATTTAAGCGCTCTAAACTTTCATTGACATGCTCGAGCGTACTCTTGGCACTTACCTCTCTAGGGTTAGCTTTTGACGCCAGAAAAACCCGCTCACGTTTGCCCTTTAAAAACTCACCTAAGAGCTTTTCAGATTCACCACGCCCATAATCACTTGCCGTATCAAAATGACGAATGCCAAGCTCGAGCGCTCTATCCATCATGCGTAAAAGCGTAGTTCTTGACGGCCCTTGCCAGGCACTCGGTTCAAAGAGCCAGCAGCCCAGCGCCATAGGTTTTAAGTTGTTGGTTTCTAGCATGGTTGAGTATAACGGTTTGGGTAGAAATGAGTCGGTATAGGGTGGTTTGAGAGCACTAAACAACTACCGAAATATCTACAATCTCGTAAGTTTCAGGTAAGTGCCAGCCTTCACTTTCTTGAGTTTCCAAACAAAGTTCAATAGCTTCGCGGATGTTGGCTAATGCTTTTTCTCGATTTGTACCTTAACTAATTCAACCTGGAATGACTGGGCACTCAGCGATGATAAATCCATCTTCGCCTGAGCGTAGAACTACAGGTAAATGTTTGGCTAAGGCAGGCATGAAGATTATATAAAGGATAGAACTACACCTAAAGATTTGTCTTTCGGTTTTAGCTTTTCCAATACAGTATCCGAGTTTCATTGATTCGGGATTCAGAGGCCAATTTTTTCAGGGCTTTCTCCACATTTTCTGCAATTTGCCTTTCTAACTTCCCTTCATGGGATGTAAAGCCAATTAGAAAACGGACATACCTTACGAATTTTTCTTTAACATGTTTTAGATCTTTAAGAAAAAACTCATACCACTCGTCTGAAGTTACTAAATTCAGCCTTTCAATATCTTTCGGACTCCATCCGCCATTTTGAACCATCAAGACTAGTATTTCTAATAATTTCTTTTCATCATAATTTTGCTTTATCTGGATTTTAACTTGTTTTTGAATATCCATATCTTCTACATCGGATAAAAGACCAAATTCTTGGGAATGACTCCATTTATGATCAAGCTTGAAATAAGCTTGAAATAAATCTTTTCCTTTGCTTTCACCTAAATTTTTTAGAACTTTCATGCACACGTCGAGATCGCGGGGTAAAAAAAATCTAATGTAGCTTTTGAATACTGAAACCAGCTCTTTTACAAAAATCTCTTGGTTATTTTCTAGGCTTGAGTGAAAAATGTCCCATGCTTGTTCATACCTTTCACGTGCTTCGTCATAATTGTATTTATGTTCTAGATTTTTGAAATGATCCTTAAATTGCTCACTAGAAAAAAAGCCAAACTCAAGAGCTTGAATGATGTCTAATTGTAATGGCCCTGTCTGTAAGTAGCCACATTGATTAAGGATATCGTAATAATTTTCTTTTTGTTTAAACTTTAAACGGGCCTCTTCTGACATTTCTTCGTCTTGCTTATTTGAGGGCCACCAATTTTTGTATTGGAAAGAACTACTGTTAAAAGTTCTTATAAAATCCCAAGCAATTTGTTGTTTGTCACGAACAAAATAAAACCAAGCTAGGACTGTGGCTTGCTTAATAATATGGTCTTGAGCCTTCTGTGGAATATCTTGAAGTATAGGTTGTAAACGTGTAACAAATGCATCGATTTTTTGAACAGCACGGATGTTATCGACTTTTAGCTTTTCCAAAGTGTGTTTGGGTACAAAAGTTGTTTCTGTAAGGCCATGTTTCATGACTTCGTGAATATCTGGTTCGAGTTTGAGTTCGCGATCAATTACCTTTTCGCGATATCTTTCAAAGTCTTCCACATCTTTGTTCAATTCATCTTGGTTTAGAATTAGAATAATCTTGCAGTGTTTTTGTTCCTTTAATTCCGTACATAATCCAAATAATTCTCGGATGCTCAAATCTTCGGATCTTCTTTCTAAATCATCGATAACTATAATGCTGTTTTCAAAATCAAGCGACATCCAGACCTTGATTCCAATTCGACCTAGATCACCAATTTTTCCAGATTTGTCTAAAATTTCTGTAAAGACTTCTGT
>JAHEBB010000741.1 GCA_024642575.1 Trueperaceae bacterium
AGCAATTATGGCATTGATGAGAGGTTGCTCGAGCCCCATAAAAAGCCAGCTGAGCGCCAAGGGCCACCAAATTTTAAGAATACGACTTAGGATAGGTGATTGCACCAGAAAATCCTATCAGTAAACCTGTAAAGACAGTGTACAGACATAGATTAGGTACTCACTTAACTGCAACGCTACTGCAACGCCAAAAGTTCAGACTATAGCTATATGACTAATCCCAAGGGTCATAACCATAAGGAGGAAGCATGAAAACTATCTTTAGGCTATTAGTGATCGGGTTTTTGGCGTTTGCGATGGTGTCTTGTAATCAAATTAAGGATACACCTACCAATACAGACACAAACCCTGAACCAACCCCCAATCCCAGCCCGGAACCAAAACCAGAGCCAGACCCAACAAACAGCGGCTTAGCTGAATTGCTTGCCTCCGCCACAGCTAATGGCTTTGTGAGTAGCAAACTAAGCTACAAACTTGACGGTGCTACCGCTGCCACATTTGAAGGTTATGCCAACCAAGAAGTGAGCTACTTATTAACAGGTCTAAAGCTTAGTACGGCCAAAGGCAATTCTCTTAAAGCACTTGGTCTGATTATTTTCATAGACTTTAACCTCAAGCTTGACGCACAACAAACTAGCATTGAGGCAAAAGGTGAGCTCGAGCTTGAGGGTGACATTGTAAACTTGGGAGATAGTAAAGCAATCAAGGCATTAGCAAACCTAAAAATTCCCCTCGAAGATCGTCTGGTAGACGCTCGAGCCGTCCTTTTATTAGTAGACGAGCAAACCTTTTTTGACGAAGCAGATGCTATCTTTGTTTCAGATAGTACGCTTAAAGCTAAATTCAGCCAAAGCCCCGATAAAAATCTATCTCCTTTTACAGCCTTCAGTAAAGATGCTATTTTTCTAGGTTTTAGCAGCTCTGATACCAATTCCAAACTTGGCGAACAAGATGAATTAGCATTTAGCTATTTAGCCAAAAGCCAAAAAACAGCTTACGGGACAGTCAAGCAGCTAGCAGGTTTTCTTGGTCATGAACACCAAAACCCTGTCATGGCACTCGCTTTTAACTTAAAACAACCCCAAGCAGTAAAAAAAGTAGTCCTTGCCTGTGATGGTTGTAAAGAGGATGTATTGGTCGCTATGCCAAGAGATGCATTTACCGCTACGGATGATCTCTGGCGAAAACAATTCCTATCGAAAAACGGCATACCCAATTGGATTAATGGGAAAGAGCCTATACCCTTTGGTAAAGAACCAAGTTGCAACTCCATGCATCAGTTACTGGGTGAAGCAATTTATGCAGGAAACCGCTACCGTAGCCTTTTCTTAGCTTTAAAAACTGGAGCCGACCTGGTACGCCTGAGCGCTTCATCTCAAATTGATTACCCTATAGGAAGCAAACCCCATACTACTGTTCAAGATTATCTTTACAAGGCAATAAATTTAAGTTTTACGAGCACTCAGACTATTTTAGAAACCATGGATAAAGCAGCTTGCTTTAAGTAAGGAGTCCTAATGAAAAGGTTAATGTATTTACTTATAAATTGTCTAATTACCGTTAGCTTAAGTCTTATACTTGCTCAGGGTGAACCTGTAGACTTTGGTGATTCAGGCATTGTCGTTGTAGTTGAAGCCGATGATAAAGAAGGTGAAACGACCGATTCTGGTTGGACTTACTGGTTTCCTGATGAGTTCTTTAGTTACATACCTTCCTTGCCCAAGTTTCCAGATTTTCCTTTGCCCCCCTGGGCAGGTGGCGGTAACGGTGGTGGCGAAATTGACCCTTGTCAGGATGCCCAAGCTAAGCTAGATGATCTATACAATCAGCTTAACGACATTACCGAACAGTGGGTTCCAGCCCTCGAAGAACAAGCACCGCTAAACTATGAAGGTAAAGCCTATAAGGCAAATACTTCTGGTTGGATCAGGGCATTTCACCGTCTTTTAGCTGAAAGAGATAGAATAACGGAAGAGATAGAACAGGCGCATGCACAAAAAGATGCCGCCTGTGCCAACTAAATGTTTGGTTTCGCTCGAGCCAGATTTATCACTTTGCCAATCGCCCTAAGCCTTGTAAACTTTTAAAAAGGAAGCTTAATGACAGCAGATCTCTATAGACAAAGACGCTCTAAAAAGCTCATTCAGCAAACAAGCCAAACCGCTTTTCCAAGCGGCTTAATGATAGTTTTTCTAAGCATTTTCCTTGGCTTGGGTCATGCGCAAACCCTCATTAACTCGAGCGCTGAGCTTATAGAAGCGGCGCAGCTAGGAGGTAGTTACGAGCTTGCTAGTGGTACCTATGAATTAACCGAAACGCTACTCATTGC